>JAGGYX010000188.1 GCA_021162305.1 Thermoplasmata archaeon
AAATCTACTCAAAAATTACCGAATTAAATTTAAAAAGAATGAAAAAGAAGGAACAGAAAGCTACATATATGTTTCAACTGACACCAATCATCCCATCGTAGCAATGATTTTCGAAGAGAAAGGATTTAGAGTTGCATATAGAGATAAAAATGATAAATGGACAAGAAAGAAAATAGCGGAGATATATGCTTCGATAACGCAAGATAGAATATCTAAGATCATGGAAGATGTAGAAGGAGCATATAGGAGATGGGGCATAAAGGAAAATCAATGGGAAAAAATTAAGTGATCCAGAACACTCTTCATCACCATAAAATTTTATAATCATCGCCTATTTTATTTATGAGAATATGGAATTTGAAGAAGCTGTTGAAGAAATTTTGAGTAGTGTGGATGCTGAAAGAGAGGAGATAGAGAAAAAATTGAAGGAATTTTTGGACTATGGCGTGCCCATTGAGCAGGCTAAAAATGCATTGATAAGAAAGTATGGAGGAGGAGCAAGAGAAAAGAAAATAAAGGATATAAAGCCAGGAGATAGAAATGTTATAACAAGTGCAAAAATCCTTACAATTGATGAAAGAGAGGTTGAGGTGAGAGGAAAGACACGAAAAATATATCGAGGTTTGCTTGGAGATGAAACAGGAATAATTCCTTTTACAGCATGGAAAGATTTCGGTTTACAAAAAGGAGATGTTGTTAAAATAAAAGGGTGTTCCGCCAGCGAGTGGCAGGGGCAGCCTCGTTTAAGCTTGTCAGAATGGACAATTGTTGAAAAAGTTGAATACGACATCGAGTTAATAAAAATGCCTCCAAAAAGGCTTAATCTGATTGATGTTCGTGCCAATATTTCAAATGTTGAGGTGAGGGGAAAAATTACGAGCATAGAAAGGCGTGAAGTGGATGTTGGAGGGGAAAAAAAGACAGTTTATTCTGGTATAATGGAGGATGAGACAGCTCGAATAAGATTCACGGCATGGAAAGACTTTGAGTTGAAGGAAGGAGATGCAATAAGGATAAAAGGAGCATATGTGAGAAGCTGGCGTGGCTCTCCTCAAATCATATTTGATGAAAATGCAGAAGTGGAAAAAATTGATGAAAAAATAGAATACACGCCATATACGATTCCATTATACAAGGTGGTGGAGCGGGGCGGCGGGCTCGATTTACTTATAGAAGGTGTTATTCTCGAAGTAAGGCGTGATTCAGGCATAATTTTCAGGTGTCCGCACTGCAACAGGCGTATTAAAGAAGGAGTATGCGATGAGCATGGACAGGTTGATGGTGTGCCAGATTTGAGAATAAGAGCTCTCGTAGATGATGGAACTGGAGCTGTTGATGTTATTTTTAATAGAGAACTTACAGAAAAGCTGCTTGAGAAAAGCATGGACGATTATTTGAAAATGGCTGAAGATGCAATGGATTATGGAATTGTTTATGCAGATATTGTGGACAAGCTGCTAATGCATCCTGTCCGAGTATATGGTGATTCCATCCAGAGTGATTTTATAATATCCATTATTGCAAAAGATGGTGAAAAAATAAAGCCAGATGTGAAAAAAGATGCGGAAGAACTCATGATAGAGATAGGTGGATGAAATGCGTGAGGTAGCATGGAGAATATTTGCAGGTGAGTATAGCGAGGCAAGCCATATTATTCATGGAAAGGAAGAGAAGGCACCAAAATATGTAATAACACCAATGGGAGCAAAAGTGAATAGGTTGTTCGTGGTTGGTGTGCTTACAGATGTTGAAAATATCGGGAAAGAAGGCATAAGATGGCGTGCCCGCATTGCTGATCCAACAGGCATACATAATGTATATGCTGAGCCATTCAATCCTGAGGTGGCGAGTTTGCTTGCTGATATGGAAGCTCCAAGCTATGTTGCTGTTGCTGGAAAAGTTAGAATATATGAGCCAGAAGAAGGCAGCGTGTATCTATCGATGAGAGCTGAAGAAGTTAAAAGCGTGGATGCCTTTTTGCGAGACTATTGGATTGTTCAGGCAGCAAGAAATCTTAAAATGAGAATAGATGCAATGAAGGAAGCAAAGAGCATGTCAACGCCATCTATTCGCCAGTTAAGAGAGCTTGGTTATCCTCTGAAGGTGGCAGAAGGTGTGCTTGAAGCAATGAGATACTACAAGGATATTGATATCGAGCATTACGAATTTTTATTGAGAGAGGCTTTATCATATATCTCAATAGAAAAGAAAGAAAGCAGTAAAGAAGTAAAGGAAGCCGAAGAGAAATTGCTTGCCATAATAAAAGAATTGCAGGGCGAAGAGGGAGCGGAATGGGATGCAGTCATTGAACAGGCAGCAAAGCAGGGAATAGAAAGGAGCATAGCTGAAGAAGCAATAGCAAATTTAATGGAAGATGGAATAATATATGAGCCCGAGCTGGGAAAGCTAAAAATGGTTTAAAACTAAACATTGAAATAAAATTCATAATCTATTTCGCCTATTTTTCCCATGTATTTTTCCCATTCTCTTCTTTTTTCTTCTATAAAAATCTCTATTATTTCCTCTCCTATTCCCCTTTTTATTACGTCATCATTATCTAACCCATCTATTGCCTCCATTAAAGTGGATGGCAATCTTTTAATTGCATATTTTTTTAGCTTTTTCTCGTCAATTTTATACAAATTTTCTTCAATTGGCTCGTATTCAATCCGCTTTTTGATTCCATCAATACCTGCATGCATTACAGCCGAGTAAAACAAATAAGGATTGGCAGATGGATCTGCACTTCTTATTTCTATATCAATAGTTTTCTTTGCTGGTATCCTTATCAAACTGCTTCTATTATATCTGCCCCATGCAATATAACATGGAGCTTCAAAATTTGGCATTAGCCTTTTATATGAATTTATCGTTGGATTTGCTATTGCGGTTATAGCTCTTGCATGTTCAATGATTCCTCCTATGAAATGAATGGCAGTTTGACTTAAATTATATTCATTATTCTCATCATAAAAGATATTTTTTCCATTTGAATATAACGCCACATGAGCATGCATTCCATTGCCTGCCTCATTTGAAAAAGGCTTGGGCATAAATGTTGCTATCATGTCATGGCGAGAGGCAATTTCTCTAGCGAGGTATTTAAAATATATGCAGAAATCAGCTGCCTGAATGGCATCCAAAGCTTTTACTTCTATTTCTTGTTGCATTCTGCCAACTTCATGATGATGATACCTAACGGGGTATCCGCTTTTTATTAAAATTTCAGCAAGTTCTTTCCTGTACTCTTTTGCTGCATCAAAGGGAGGAGGGATGAAATATCCATTTTTCTCGTTCATTTCATATTTTTCTTCTTGTCTATGGAAGGAATAAAATTCCATTTCTGGAGATATTTTTATTTCATCAAATCCTTCTCTTTTCATTTTTTTAATTGTTTTAGCTAGCACATATCTTGGATCCAAGGGAAATAGTGAGTCATCTGCATTATAAATGTTTGCTATCACTCTTGCCTCATTTTTTTCATGAGGTAAAATAATGAATGTATCTTTATCTGGCACAGCAATTAAATCAGATTTTTCCACTCTTGAGAAGCCTACAGATGACCCATCAAAATTAATGCCATTCCTAAGAATATTCTCTAAAAATTCTTCTGAAGAAGCATGAAGAATTCTCAACTTTCCCATAACATCTGTAAAATGAATTTGAATCCACTTTATATCATTCTCTTCTATCAATTTGCTTATTTCCTTTCTATTCATTTGATGAGATAGAGTTTTGATTATAAATTTTTTATGGAATTTACATTCTCATATGCCGGGGTTGTGTAAATCCTTATATATTCATTTCAATTTTCATGATATGGGAACTGGGTATGGATATGGAAAGGTTATTCTTTTCAATGAGCATTTTGTTGTTTATGGCATACCCGCAATAGCATCTGCCATAGATAAAAAAACAATTGCTGAGGTAAAAAAATGTCAAGGCAAGGAATTCATAATCCATGACAATAGAGAGGAAACACCTGGCTATAAAAAGGAAAAGCTGGAGCAGCAAAAAGAATCGATAAGGCTCATAAAAAAAGCCATGGGAATAGATGAGTGCATAGAAATATGGCTTTCTGGCAATCTAAGGGCGGCGAGCGGTGTAGGGGCGAGTGCTGCCAGCTGCGCAGCCATTGCAAGAGCTATAGCAGACGAGTTTGACATGCATTTTAGTGACGAGGAAATAAACAATTTTGCTTATGAGGGGGAGAAAGCATATCATGGCAATCCATCTGGCATTGACAACACATGCGCCACATTTGGAGGGCTCGTATGGTATGAAAAAGGTAAGAAAATGGAGTTGCTGAAAATTGAGAAGCCTGTTGAGATTGTAATGGGCGACACTGGCATCGTGGCAAATACAAAAAAGGCAGTTGAAGGAGTAAGGCAGAGAAAAGAAAAATACAAAGAGAAATATGATAAAATTTTTGAAGAAGCAAAAAAGCTTGTTTATGATGCAAGAGATGCCCTGCTTGCTATGGATTTGAAAAAGGTTGGCAGACTCATGAATAAAAACCATGAATTGCTGCGGGAAATAGAAGTGTCATCAAAAGAGCTTGATTTTTTGGTTGAAGTTGCAAGAGAGGCAGGAGCATATGGAGCGAAGATGACGGGCGGCGGCTTGGGCGGCTACATGGTGGCTTTGACACCATCAAAAGAATTGCAGGAGAAGGTGGCAAAAGCTATAGAAAAGGAAGGCTATTATGCAATGCCTACGAGAATAGGTATCTAAATTTTTTCAAGCTCGATGTCCAGCACGCCGTTCTTATAAATTTTTTTGACCTTTTCTTGATTAACTCGAGCTGGCAAATCAATTATTCTTATTCTATCTCCAGCTATTATCTCAAGTGTTTTATCAACAACTTTTATATCTATTTCATTCTCATCTATATCAGGAAGGCGAAGAGTTACATATATTCTGTCTCTATCTTCAATTATGTCTTTATCAGCATCCTTTTCTTTCTCTATTCTTTCCATTTTTATTTCTCCTTCTGGAGAGAATTTTACGGAGAAGCCTTCTGCAAAAGCGTTTCCAAATCCTTCAAAAGCATTTCTGAAAACTTCTTCTATTATTTTCTGCATTTCTCGAACCATCTTATCAAATTCTTCTTCCTTATCCCTTCTCCTTCTTTTATCATCAAACATTATACTAAAATATTAGATTGATGTATTAATACATTTTGTTTTATCTTATATATAAACCCCCTGTAACAAGTATAACTTCTCCTGTAATATAATTTGCTAAGTCACTTGCTAAAAATAATGCTACAGAGGCAACATCTTCTGGCTTTCCTATTCTTTTCAATGGAATTTGTCTTTTCCTCTCTTCCCTTTCCTCTTTGCTATATCCAGCTATTATATCTGTATCTATTGTGCCAGGAGCAATGGCATTGACATTTATTTTTTTGCTGGCAAGCTCAATTGCTAAGCTTCGCATCAACCCGAGTAAGCCTGCTTTGCTGGCAGCATAATCTGCACCATGTGAAGAGCCTTTAAATGCAAGCTGTGAAGAAATAAATATTATTTTTCCTCCTTCATTCATATATGGAATGGCATGTTTGCAAATGTTAAATGAACCTTTTAAATTTACACGCAATGTTTCATCCCATTGTTTTTCATCAATTTCTTCAAAATTTTTCCTTATGTATATTCCAGCATTATTAACAACGATATCTATATTTCCAGCAAAATCCACAAATTTCCTTACAATTTTTCCAGCCTCTTCAAAATCGCCGACATCTCCCTTTATTAAAATTCCCTCTCCATATTCTTTTACAGAGTTCAGCGTTTTTCTTGCTCCTTCATCGTCCTTAAAATAGTTTATTCCTACAATAGCACCATTTTCAGCAAATTTTATTGCAATGGCTCTTCCTATACCTCGTGATGCTCCTGTCACCAGAGCTTTTTTCCCTTTCAGCATCATTGCATTGCTTTCAGCATTTTTACTACTGCCTCCACCGCCTGCTTCGCTCTATCAATACGTGCCTGAGCCTGCAGGCGAGACATTCCATGTCCTGTGATTCCAAGTCCGATTGGCTTTTCATATTCTAATGCCAAATCCATTATTTTACGGGATGCCTGCTGCATTATGACTTCGTCATGCTTTGTTTCTCCCTGTATGACTGCTCCTAATGCAACTGCACCATCTATGCTCATGTCCTGCAGCAATTTTTTTAAGGCGAGGGGAATATCAAATACACCTGGCACTTTTATAACCTTGGCAATATCAACGCCTAAAAATCGAGCATGTTCTTTTGCTCTTTCGAGCATCATCATTGTAACATCATAATTGAATTCTGATACCACTATACCAATCCTGATTTCATCTTTATCTCTTTTCATGCCATTATAATATGCCATTCTTTTATTACTTTTGCTATGAAAATTCTTGCCACAACAACTTTTATATACTCCTTTCCTTTAATGATATTTAATTAAGAGGTGAAATCATGGATGAGGAAAAAAAATTTACGACGGTCTCGATTCCGGCACCGTTGTTTAAAAAAATAGAGGAAAGGATAAAGGGAACTGGCTTTACAAGTGTTTCAAGCTATGTAACTTATGTGCTGAGAGAATTGATTGCAGAAGAGGAAGAGGAGGAAGAGCCATTTACAAAAGAAGACGAGGAAAGAATAAAAGAAAGGCTCCGCGCCTTGGGTTACTTGGATTAAAATGGCAGCAAAGCCCCACGGCGGCAAACTGATAGAGAGGGTGGAAAAGAAGGAAAGACAGCAGGAAGCAACTGAGATGCCTCGCATAAATATAAGCATAGATGAAGCTCGAGACATAGCAAACATTGCACACGGCGTTTTTTCCCCCCTCGAAGGATATATGACAAGAGAGGATTTTGAAAATGTTTTGATACATGGTCGCCTTTCCAATGATTTGCCATGGACAATACCAATTGTCATGGATGTAAGTAAAGAAGAGATTGAGGAAATACTTGAAGGAGATGATTTGGCTTTATTTTATAATGATGCACCAGTTGCTACAATGAAAATTGAAGAGATATATCCATATGATAAAAAGGAATATGCAAGAAATGTTTATAGAACGGATAGCATGGAGCATCCTGGAGTGGCACAGTTGTTTAAAAAGAAGAATTTTCTGGTGGGGGGAAAAATAACATTGCTTAAAGACATTCCAACAAACTTTCCAAAATATAAGCTATGGCCAAAGGAAACAAGGATTTTGTTTAAAGCAAGGGGATGGAGAACAGTTGTTGGATTTCAAACAAGAAATGCCCCTCATGTGGGTCATGAATATGTTCAAAAGACAGCTTTAACATTTGTCGATGGTCTATTCATAAACCCCTTAATAGGAAGAAAAAAGAAAGGGGATTTCAAAGATGAGATAATAATAAAAACATATGAAACACTGTTCAAAAATTATTATCCAAAAGATGTTGCAACCATAGCAATTTTGGAAACAGAAATGAGATATGCAGGACCAAGAGAAGCGATATTCCATGCAATAATTAGGAAAAATTATGGATGCACCCATTTCATAGTTGGAAGAGACCATGCTGGTGTTGGAAACTTTTATGGACCATATGAGGCACAGGAAATCTTTTATGAATACCCCGATTTGGGCATAACACCTCTATTCTTCAAGTCATTCTTCTATTGCAGGAAATGCGGGGGCGTGACCAATGACAAAATATGTCCTCATGGAAAGGAAGACAGGGTGAACTTTTCGGGCACAAAAATAAGGGAATTGCTCCTCAGAGGGCAGCAGCAGCCCGCCATAATGATGCGACCAGAAGTGGCAGACGTAATATTGAAAGCATCCAATCCTTTTGTTGAGTAAAATGATTCTGCACCACTGGGACAGCGATGGCATCTGCTCGGCAGCCCTTCTCATGAGAATGCAGAGAGAAGAAAATTTTACACCAAAGATTGGAAATTATTTTCTGGATAACGATGACATAGAGAAATTGAAGGGCTATGATGAAATTAGAGTTGTTGACATGAATTTGCCAGATGCAGCCAAAATATGTGAGTTTGCCAGACTCTGGATATATGACCATCATATGGCTACAAAAGTGGAATGTGCCCAAGAACATTGCAATCCATCTTTATATGGTGAATCGTACCCTTCTGCAACTCTCGTTATAACGGAGCGATTCAATCTTCCTTTTGACTATATCGTTGCCCTTGGAATTATTGGAGACAATGGTCCAAAAACAAAGGAATTGAAGGAATACAAATTGATAAAGAATCTGGAAAAGAATGGAATAACATTCGATGATTTGCAGAAAGCCGTTAATTTGATTGATTCAAGCTATAAAATAAATGATAGAAAAGAGGTAATTAAAAATGTAGAGCTTGTTTTAGATGGAATTGAAGCAATTCTTGAAAATGAGAAACTCAATAGAAATGTGGAGCTGATAGAAAAAGAAATAGAGAAGTGGGCTGGAAAAGCTGAGAAAACTGGAAAAATATGCACCCTGAAAATGAAAACAAACTACAACATAATATCTGCTGTAACCAGAAAGATTGTATGGGAAAACGGAGGCACAGCTCTTGTTTTGAATCATAAAGATGATAGAGATGAAATTTATTTACGCAGCATTGAAATGGATGTCACACAATACATAAAAATTGCAAAAAGCAGAAAATATTTTGCTGGCGGAAAAAAGGAGGTAATGGGAGCGATTCTTCCGAAAGGAGAGGGAGAGAGATTCTTTGAAGAAATTTTAAAGAAAATTGATGAGCAACATCCATAGTATCCATTCATCATCTACAAGGATGCTATACAATAACTTTGGTGCCTGATTGAGATAGAAATATAGAATGTACGCATATCCATAGATTATAATAAGCATGAAAATCCATAGGTTCGGAAGCATGCTTTTCCACGTCATTATAAGAGGTATCAGAGAGGTATTGAGAATGAAAAGGAGCCATAGCGTCCTGTATTTGCCAAGTTTTACAGGAATTGTTTCCACACCAGCTTTTGCGTCGCCCTCCACGTCTCTTAAATCAAATAGAATGGTGTTAATCATTCCTTTTATAAACACAAATATGAGAAGAAAAAAGACCACACTTGAACTTTTGATGAGATACGGCAACAACGAAACTTCAAGAGACCATGATATCGACACTGTAAGATTTTTGCCCACGAAAAGATTTTTGAGACGAAAGTTCTTTATCTTAACACTATACAGCAGGCCGGTTATAAATGGAATTAAAAGAACAGGTATGCTCCGAAGATTTTCGATGCCGCCTATAATAAGAGCAGCGATATATGAAACAACAGAGATGAGCAATATTATCGATTTTTTGTTTTCCATATTCTTGTACCCTTTGTTTACCGCATCCTCTTCAAGGTCGGTTATTAAGTTCAAAGAATATACACTCAATATGACAAAACAGAAACTTATTATTAGATACCAATTTTCTGGCACATCAAAAATATAAAAAGAAAATAAAGAGATTCCCAGACCGCTGAAAACAATATTTATTGGACTAGTTAAAGTAATAGAGATAAAGTTGTGGATGGAATCATATATCTTCCAGAGTCGCCTTTCTTGCCTTACTCTTGTAATATTCAAATAATTTTCTACCCCATTCTATCGCCTCTTTATCCCTACTTATTAAATCATGTGTGGGATCATACATTCCCTTCTCATCGAATAAACCAAATGATAGGAAAGATTCTGTAACAGTAAATGCAACCTTTGGCTCCTCATCTATTATCCATAGCTCCACTTTGGGGAAAACTTCCTTTAATACATCCCCATGCCTCTTCTTCAGTTCTTCAAAGACATCCTTTGTCAGGACGAGTCTTATATCGGCATTTCTACCTGCAAGCTTTTTTATCAATGATACGAAAATATCAACAAAGATAGGCGACACTCCCCAGAAGTGCTTTGATTTTTTTGCAAGTTCAACATATATTGATAAAGTTTTAAACACATTTCTAACACTTGAGGTCAATATCTCATGGTTATATAATTTATATATTTCTCTTGCGAATTCCTCTGGTAAATCGTCTATAACATGGGTGAGCCAGAATTCCTTTCCCTTTTTCAGGGCGTATAATGTTTTGATAAATTCTATTAATTTCAATGCTGTTATTTTGCCTATAGGTGTCAAATGATATCCATCAATCTTTTCCGTTATGTATCCTTCTCTTTCCAGATCTCTTGCTGCATGTATTATTGTAGATGCACCTATCTTAAACTCATCTTTTAACTCGCTTGATGTTTTTGGTTTTTCAAGCAGGCTATTCAGCATCTTTATTCTCACCCCAGATGTAGCGATAAACTTTAAATCCTCCTCCACCTCTCTAAATATTTTATACAGTTTATCCATGAAGCAATATTGTTACTGTCTATTTATAATATTTGTTAAAGTATATATTGCACACGATGAACAAAATTGCTCTGACAAAACAATTACTCCTTAATTTTTCCTTCTAAAACAATATTTTTAACAACCTTTTCGATTCTTCCTATCGCCTCTTTCACTTTTTCCACATTCTCCTTCTCTTTTTCATCCAGTTCCCCTTCCATAAGCAAATCAAGATAACCTTTTGCTATAACAAGTGGATTGAAGAAATAATGTGACATATTTTCTCTGAAAATCTCGAATCTTTTATGAAGATTTTTAATCTTGTTTTCCATTTTTTTGATTTCTTCTTCATCCCTCACCAATCCAAAAAAGAGTTTGATTTCATTTCCTTCTAAAATTGGATATATGGTTATCTTCTTTTTCCCTTTATTTATCACAACCTTTTTCTTCCCCAGTCTTCTTTTTATTTCTTCTTTCCAGAAATAGGAGCACATTTCCTGTGCTTTTTTGTTTGTGAAAATTATATCGCCCGAGCTATCCAAAATGAATATTCCTTCTCCATTTTCAACTGATGATAAATTTTGCTTCATGAGACTTAATTCCTCAAATGCAATCACTTTTCTCATATTCAAACAATATATGTAAAAATGATATATATTGCACACGATGGACAAAATTGCATGGTGAGAACAATATTTATTTTACCATAAACCATATATACATAATTTGACTTTATAAATTGAGTGATGAGCGAACCCTTGCTGAGAACACAGTTCTATGATGAGGATCTTGAGTGCTGATTGCCCAATTTCTTTTTAAGTTTGGTTATTAAGTTAACGGGTTCAGCATCTATGCCATCCATCATTGCTTTGTAAACGCTTATTAAATCACCTAAGTAAAGCAAGTATATCGCATTTGAAAATTCATCTTTTCCTTCTCCCCACACTTCAATTATTTTTGCTTTCTTTTTATATGTTTCCTTCATAAATTCAAATCTTTTTTTGATTCTTTCATTTTCTTTCGATTGCCTTAAAAATATGCATGTAAAATTGCCTCCACTTCTTTCCCATGCTTCTATCTCATTGTGATTGCATTCTGGCAATGGGAAAGAAAAGGAATGCATTTTTGCATTTTCATTGAATTGCTGCCTCCATCTCTTTGCAATTGCAGCCAGTATGCCATGCCCGTATATGATTGGCATGCCCTCCAATTCATTTGCAATTTCTTTTGCAAAATCTCTTCTCTCCCTCATCATTTCAGCAGATTTTATGATGGCATTATAATCAATTTTTTTTATGAAGTTGTTTTTAGAAAGGAAGAAAGCAAGAGGGAAAAGAAGATAGGCTATCGCCGCCCTGGGGGGCATGCCTTTGGGTATTAAAATGGCGTTTTTCTCCTTGCCCAGTTTGCCCCCTGATGTTATTACGAGGGTTTGAGCCTTTTTTCTTTTCGCTTTTTTATAGCTTTCTATCGTTTCCTCAGTATTCCCGCTATAGCTGATTGCTATGAACAGGGTGGAGGAAGAAACAAAAGGTGGGATATTGTAATCCTGATTCACAAAAAATGGTATTTTTGCTTCATGTTTTAAAATTTCTCCAGCTATTCCCGAGCCTCCCATTCCAGCCACAACAATATTTTCGATTTTTTTGGCGTTAAATTCAATTTTCCTTCCAATTTCTATTGCCTCTTTAATCTGCTCTGGAAATTTTTTAAGTGAGGGAAGCATAATGTTATCTCCTCCTTTTTTAAATATTTATAGCTCTCCACATTTATTTTTATGCACATCATTGATGGAAAAAAAATTGCAAAAGAGATTGAGGGCAGAGTGAAGACAAAAGCAAGAAGAAAAAAAATAAAAATTGCCACACTTGTTTATGAAAAAAATGAGGAAAGCATGCTTTTTTCTAAGCTGAAAGAAAGAGCATTTGAGAGAGTTGGATTTGAATATGAAACAATATATTTTGATAAATTGGATGAAACGAAACTCAGAAAAAAAATCAAAAAATTGAATGATGATGATGATGAAATAACAGGAATAAATATACAGCTTCCCATGCCAGGCATAGATTATAACAAAATAATTAAGGAAATCAATGTAAAAAAAGACATAGAAGGAATGCATCCATTCAATATTGGCAGCACATTGCTTGGAGATGAAAAGCTCATTCCATGCACACCAAAAGCAATATTGAGAATAATAGAATACGAAGGAATAAAGCTTGAAGGAAAAAACGTTGTTATAATAAATCATAGCAATATAGTCGGGAAACCACTGGCAATGCTTTTGCTTAATAGAAATGCTACCGTGGCAGTATGCCATGTATATACAAAAAATTTGAAAGAATACACAAAAAGAGCCGATTTACTCATCACAGCTACGGGAGTGAGAGGGCTTATAAAGGATGAGCATGTTAAAGAAGGTGTAATCATAATTGATGCGGGAATTAAAAAAGAGGGTGGCAGGATTTATGGAGATGTTGATGAAAGTGCAGCAAGAATGGCAAAAGCGATTACGCCTGTGCCGGGCGGCGTTGGTCCTGTTACCATTGCGAGTATGCTTGAAAATGCTTTGCTGGCATATGAAATGCAAAAAAGTTTATAATGGGATGGCTATCCAAACATGGAGAGGAAAATATACTATTCATTTCACGATATTCCATTTGGAGAATATGATTATGGCTATGTAAAGCCAAGTATAAGATTTAGCAAAACAGAGATACTCCATCTCATCATTTCCATGGTTGTTCTTACAATAGCCTTTGCATTCGCATTTTCATATCCTTTTTATCGTCATGTCGATTTCCTCATCCATATTGCATTTCCAGTATCACTGCTTTCCATAGTAACAGCTTTTGCCTTTCATGAGCTCGCTCATAAATTTACAGGACAGAAATATGGATACTGGTCTGAATACAGGATGTTCCCTCAGGGTTTGTTGCTTGCATTATTTCTCGGCATAGCAACACCTTTCATTTTCGCCGCCCCTGGAGCAGTCACAATTTTTGGAATGCCAACAAGAGAGGAAGGAGGAAAAATTGCAATGGCTGGTCCTCTTACAAATATAATTGTTGCAATAGCATTCTATGCCATATCGCTATTTTATCTTTCATATGTTTTCAGATGGGTTGCCGCCATAAATGCATATCTTGCTTTATTCAATTTAATCCCCCTTGGTCCATTAGATGGAAGAAAGGTTTTCTACTCGGACCCAAAAATATGGGTTGCCATGCTTGCTTTTGCTTTCATAATTTGGATAATTGTGGCATGAATCGGATTTCAATATGGACAAGAAAGATTTGTATTCAATTTCTGAGATGGAGTGTGTAGGATATGAATTTATTTTTAAAATGTATCAATAATTGGCTTAAGCGGAGTAAGCCAATGGAGAGAGTCCATCGCAATTGTTGCAGCTCCTTTCATTAGAGGTTTATATACCCTCGAATAGTCTCTTTCTATTCCATCTACTCTGCAGGAAAGAAACAATTTATCCTCTTTATTTTTGTAAAAGTTTTCGATTTCTTTGCACGACAATTCCTCCAATGTCCAAATATCTCCTCTTTGGTTTTTGCATTGAAATTTTCCATTCTCGTCTCTTTTACAAGTTACAATGTTCTCAACCATTTTTTCATTTTGTTTCTGAAATTCGAGGATTTTAAACTCAACTTTTTCTATTGGTGCAATCCAATCTTTAAACTTTTCCAGCAGCATAATTAAAAAATTTTCCTGCTATATAAGGGTATGTGTGACAAAACATGTTTTTTCACGTCATGCTACAATCTCACTCCTTGCCTTGTATTATATAATGTCATAGGGCAAGTGAAGGTAAAGTGAAAAATAAGGGGGGTGATTTTTCACATTTAAGAGAAAAAGGCTTTATTTTTCACACCCTAAATTTTTAAATAGCCATAAAAAATTGGCATTTATGACAAACGAATATTTATTAAAAGATTCGCTCAAATGTTTGAAAGATTGCAATAATTAATTGCATAGTTTATTCTTCTCTCTCGAGCCATGCCATTTGTTTTGAGGGATTAAAATAAAGGGAGAGATTATGATGTATTAAAAAATCTACTCCGATAATGCTTGGGAGAGAGTATGACATAGCCCATCCTTCTTTGTTTTCATGATATGGCAGGTATACATATAATTTTTCTGGCTTTAAATGAATTGTTTTATTATTTTGAGTTAAAAATCTAATATCAAATCGTTCCTTTATAGGATATCCTTTGTGCTTAGCTCCACCAATCATAATTTCTGTGAAATCATTTTCATCAATTATACTTTTAACATTAATGCCTCTTTTTAAAAGTTGAGATAATGCAATAGATGTATGATTGCTTCCCGTATCTACAAAGGCATTAACAAACAATCTCTTATGATACCTGGGAAATTCACAAATAAAGGTAACAAATGGTTTTAATCCACCATGAAGTTTTTCAACTTTTAATGGTATTTTCATAGTACAATCATAAAATTAAAATCAAATTCTTTGGAGGAATATATTCTATGATTGTCCTGCTTAATTCATCATCAGTTAA
>JAGGYX010000129.1 GCA_021162305.1 Thermoplasmata archaeon
CCTTTGGTGCATCACCAACCCTAAATTTTCTTCCTTTCCTCCTTAAAATCTTTTCTTTTAACAATATCTTAAAAAAATTAGATACCAGTCCTTTGCTTACTCTTGCTTCTCTTGAAACATCTGTTATGCTTATATCATCTTTTTTGTACAATATAACAGATAATATTTTCAATCTCTCTCTCGTAGAAAACAATCTATTGAGGGTTATCATAATCACATATTTGTTTACATATTATAAACTTTTTGTTCACATTTTGTAAACAAATTGTTTACATTTCATAAACTTATTCTAATTTTACACCTCTCTGTCCCTTATATTTTCCATTATATGGTTTTAATGGGCTGCTTGAAAGATATTCAAAGACAATCTGACAGAATGTATCTCCCTTTTTTAAATTCAATTTTTCTTTTGTGGCAACGGCAGGAAGTGTTAAATTTCCCTCGAATCCAGCATCAACTTTTCCAAAAGATGCTATGACACCTTTTCTTGCATATGATGAGCGAAGCCACAATTGAGCTGCTACATTTTTTAATTTGATGTATTCAAGCGTTGATATGGCAAACCATTTTAAGGGCAATATCTCCGCTTCTTCCTTTAGCTCTCCATCAACATAAATCTCTCCTATTGTCAAATCATAGCCATTTGGAGTTAAATTCTTTACATTAAAAGGTTCTATCGAAATGTTTCCTTTCGTTATTTCCCTTTTTATATCCCTATCTGACAGAATCATTCAATTATTTCGACATTCTTCGCTCTTGGTCCTTTATCTGTATCTTCTATATCAAACTTTACTTTTTGTCCGATTTTAAGGCTGACAAAACCTTCCTTCTTTACATCAGAGTAGTGAACAAAAATATCCTTTTGTCCTTCCACTCCAATGAAACCGTACCCCTTTTTATTTACCCATTTTTTTACCGTTCCTTCCATTTTATTACCTTCTTCCAAGCTATGATTACAATACTATATATATAGTTATGCATTCTGTCTGGGAGCGGGATAAAAAATTTAAAATGAATTTTGATATGAAAACATGAAATTGAACAAAGTAATGGCATTTATTGTGGTGGCATTTCTTGTTTTTGGCATTTATACGGGAGGAAATACAAAAATGGAAAGTTCGATGACGTTGCAGACTTCAAAAATAGTGAAAAAAATAATGGTGAATTTTTCAGAGCCTGCCTTTAAAAATGAAAGCATTGAAATAAAAGGATGCAACGCCATGCTCCATGCGGCGGGGATGCCAGTTCTTCCAGAATATAGAATGGTATTGAAGTTTCCTTTTGGAACGAGGATAAAAAGTATAAAGTGCCGTGTTGGAGATGTAGAAAAAATTGAATTGGATGAAAGGCTTTCTACAACACCTTTTCCCATGGCAATAAACAATGGGAGCATTATAAGGTATGATGTAAAGCAGGATGTATTTCCTGATTCATGGATAAGTTACAGAATTGGAGCTGGTCTGGATGGTGAGAATAGAACAATTTTTCTTCCAATCCATTTATATCCAGCTCGATATGTTTCAGATAAAAATGAAATTGAGTTTGCATCTTCCATTTCAGTTGAAATAGAATACACTGTTTCTTATATCTCAGAGAGCAATATGTATGACATGATAATCATAACTCCTTCAGAATTTGAAAGCGAAGCCAGCAGACTGGCGGAGCATAAAAATGAAGAAGGAATAAAAACAAAAGTGGTTACGCTCGATTACATATACACTCATTATTATGGAGATGAACCAGAAAAAATAAAACATTTTTTAAAAGATGAAATTGAACAGGATGGAATAAAATATGTCCTGCTCATTGGAGACATACAGCATTTGCCATCTCGCAAGGTATATTCTTTTGTATGGGGGAATGGAATGTATTCTGATTATTACTATGCTGACATATACGACGCCAACGCAAGCTTTTGCAGCTGGGACAGCAATGGAAACGGAAAGTATGGAGAGGTTGGAGATAATGCAGATAAAGTTGATTTATATGCTGATTTGTATGTTGGCAGATTGGCATGCTATGATGAAAATGAATTAAAAACTGTTGTGGATAAAATCATAAATTATGAAAATAGCAAAAAACCATGGTTCAATCGCCTTATCTTGATAGGTGGCGATACATTTCCGAAATGGAATGATATTGCTGAGGGCGAAATTGTTAATGAGTTTGTAGCCAATGCAAGACAGGATTTTGAACACATACGCATCCAGACATCCCTGCACAATTTCCTTCCATGGGAAATAAACAGAATATGGAATGAAGGAAGCGGATTCATATGCTACTCTGGACATGGATTTGAATATGGATTTGGAACATATCCTAAGAATAGCAAATGGATGATTGCATATTATACTCCATATCTTTTGATGCTGAAAAATGAAGGAAAATTGCCAGTGGTCTTCTTCGATGCCTGTTTAACAGCAAAGCTTGATTACCACATGTTTGGCAATCCCCATATTCCATGTTTTGCATGGTGCTTGGTTAAGAAGGCAAATGGCGGCGCCATCGCCACCATCGGGGCAACCGAAAGTGCAACTACAAGCGTTACAGAAGATGGTCCTGTTGGACAGGCAGGTTATCTTGACCTGCATTTCTTCATGGCTTACAGGCATGGAACAACGCCTTCAAAAATGCTTGTCAAAGCAAAGCATGATTATTTAAATGATATTGCTTCTGGTAAAGCAGATGGCGACCTTTATAAAATGACATTGGAACAATTCATTTTGCTTGGTGACCCGAGTTTGCAACTTCCATGACATTAAAATCAACTTTATTTATGTTAAAAATTTTTTTAACAAAGTGTTTTAAAATGTGGTAAAATAAGATGGCGATGGAATTTAAGGAATACATGAAGAAATTTAATCAAATAATGGAGCCCTACATATTGCCTAAGCCATGGTCTCCTGTTGAGGAAGCTCTGTATAAACCATTGAATATTTTTGATGTTCCCAAAAAAGAAGCAGATGAAATGCGTTTTAAGGCAATGAAATATACGTTCAAGCATCATTATGAGAACAACGCATTTTATCAAAAATTCTGTAAGGAAAATAATGTCACGCCTGATGATATAAAAAGCTTGGATGATTTAGTAAAAATACCATTGCTTGAAGATAAATTTTTTAAGGATTACCCAGCCGGCAGTGAATTTGCTTTATGGCTCGCCAACATCTTCACAGGAAAGCTTCCGAATGTTGTAATAAATAAAAAGAATCCTTCATTTGAGGATGTAATAACGGCATTCAATAAAGCAGGGCTGATAATATCATACAGCAGCGGGACAAGCGGCCGCCACACCGTCATTCCAAGAGACAAAAAAACATGGATGCTCTCGCAATATGCTCTTGCCAAAAGCGTTGTTACAATGGTATATCCATTTCCATACTGGAAAGATAATGCATATGTCCAGTGGCTAATGTCAAATCCATTCAAAACAAATATATTTGCTGGAAAGATTGGAGAAGTGCTCTATCACATCGTAAAAAATTCTGATTGTGCCATTGACAGGCAAGTTACTGCAGAATTAATAAGGCAAGCGATGACAGGTGGCTTCAAATCAAAAATAATTCAGATGGCAATGAAAAGAGAGAATAAAAAGACGATTAATAAGCTCGTGAGATGGCTTAAAGAAAGAGATAAAAATAAGGATTTGGCGGCGATGCTCGGCGCACCATTCTTGCTTCATTTTGCAATGAATAAGCTTGAAGAAGAAGGTGTAACATTGAATTTTGAAGATAGAGGTTTTATTGTAACAGGAGGGGGATGGAAGATTTACGAACATGAACGCATCCCTGTTAAAGAATTCCGCAAGAGAGTAAATGAAATATTGGGAATAGTTGAAAATCAAATTCTTGATTTATATGGAATGGTGGAAGGAAATGGCTTCATGCTTCATTGTCCAGAAGAGCATTTGCTTCATGTTCCATCTACATATTATCAGCCTTTGGTGCTCGATAAAAATGGAGAGCCCGTAGATGAAGGCGAGGAAGGAAGATTTGCTTTTCTCGATGCCTTATCGTGGAGCTATCCAAGCTTTGTAATAACAGGAGATAATGTTAAGTTGAATGGAAGCTGCAGTTGCGGAAGAAGCAGCATTACGCTCGAGCCAGAAGTCAGGCGGGCGGCTGGGGAGGAGATGCGTGGCTGTGCAGAAGAAATGCGTAAGATGCTTGCCGTTGATCTGGCGAGGGATAAAAATGATTAGTTTGAGAGAAATGAAAGAGAAGAACTACATTCCTCCCCGTCTCCTTCTTTTAATGATGGTGAAAGGCGGCATTTCGTTAGCGAAGGTTTTACTTTTTAATTTTCGCACGCTGAAGAAGACGAGGTATAAATCCACTTATATAAGACCTGAGAGAAGATACGAGTTACCAGAATATAAACCATGGATGAAATGTTATGCAAAAGATGAAAAATATTTGAGGGAAACGCTGTATGTAAAGCCATGTGCAAAAGAAATCGTAGCTTTAGCCAATGAGCTTGGAGCGGGAGAAAAAGATGACTATGAATTTGCAAGAGATGCATTTGAATTTGTAAAGAGGAAGCTTTTCCTTGAATTTATCCAGCTTGATGATGCTGTAGCCACCCTAAAACGAGGAAGCGGAACATGTCTCCATATGCTTAATTTATATGTTGCTTTATGCAGGGCGGCAGGAATTAAAGCTCGTTATAAACTATATGCATTATCTATGATTGATGCATGGTATAATGCCCTTGTAGCTGTTGACCCCCTTATGAAGAAATGGTATGATGCCATGGGTTTCTTTACACTCCATGGAGAAGCAGAGGTTTTCATCGATGGAAAATGGTATCCTGCTGATGCAGCTCCAACGCCAGAACGGCAGGCTGCTGCTGGCATCCCTATAACAAAATTTGGTGAGAGCTCCATAGGAATGTGGACTTATGCATTGCCTGGTAGCATAATAAGGCTTGAAAGCCTGCCCTATGGAATTGGTGGTTCACTTAAAGCTCTTCTAAAAATTGCTCCTGGGACCGTGGCAACAATAAACAATAGCATATTGCGTCAGATTGAAGAGGGGAGGAGAATAATTGAGGAGGCTGGAGGAGAAAAGGCTTATGATGAAATGGTGAGGAGAAAAAGGAAAAAGCCTGTTGTTGAGCTCAAGGAAAAGGAAGGACTGATTTTCAAATATGATGAAAATTAAGCAAAGTCTAAATACAAAATTTTTATAGCCTATAATGGAAGAAGAGCTCAGAAAAGAGCTTGGATTGAAAGAAGTTATTGCTACTGTCATGACTGCCGTTATTGGAGGCGGTCTTTTCATCTCTACCATACAGATTCAGAGTGTCGCTCATGTTGGCTCTGGAATAATAATCTCATACCTCATGGCTGCTTTGCCAGCATTGCTTGTTGCATTGTGCTATGCAGTTTTATCTTCTGCAATGCCTTCTTCTGGCGGAGAATATGTTTTTATAAGCAGAATCCTCGACCCATACATTGGATTTGCAGCAACATGGGCAAGATGGTTCTCAATGATAGCCACGCTGGCGGCGATGGCGGTGGGCGACACAATCTTGATACAGAATTTTTTTGATATTGGCGGTATGCATGGTGTATCGATGGCATTAGGGAACAATATCCAGATTGTAGCCATTGTTTTTGTGATAATTTTTGTCCTGCTAAATTATTTTGGAGTAAGGCTATATGGCATGATACAGACTGGGATGTTTTTCCTGTTGATGATTGGAATAGTTTTGTTCTTGATATTTGGCTTGCCCCATGTAAGTCTTTCGAATCTTGCTTATGAAGCAAAATTTAATTTTTCATCTCTTGCAAAGGCAAGCAGTTTGATTTTCTTTAGCTACATTGGATTTGCAGCCATAGCAAATGCTGGAGGCGAGATAAAGAACGCCAAAAAGAATCTTCCCAAAGGAATTCTCATTTCTACCATAGGAATTGCAGTTATATATGTAATGATGGCAATCGTAACATATGGTTCAATGTCACAAGATTTTTATTCCTCATATGATTTTTCAAAGGGTTCAATTCCAAGCGTTGCTGCTCATTTTCTTCCTTCCGCAATAGCATTATACGTTGCCTTTGCTGGTTCAATAGCAATCGTATCTGATATAAATCCAACGATACTCGCTTCATCTCGCCTTTCATTTGCATGGGCAAAAGACGAAATTGTTCCGAAAAAGCTTTCTGAATTGAATAGATACAAAGTGCCAAAATGGTCTTTAATTGTTACAGGGATTACAGCCATTGCCATAATAATATTTGCAAAAGCTTTCATGAATGCTGTCATGATGATAAATATGGCTGTTTTGCTGGTTTACATTGCCATAACTGCATCAAGCTTTGTTTTGCCATATAAGCATCCTCAAATATATGAAAAAGCAAAGTTTAAATTGAAGGGACTATGGGTTATATCGCTATCTGGGATGCTTTTATCAGCCTTGTTCTTGGGATATATATTACGCCTCGAAAATGCCATGAATGGCTTTCTTTTCCTTCTTGCATGGATTGGAGCTGGAAGCATAATATATGCTTTAACTCTGGAAAGGCATAAATTATTCTGGCGTCTCGAGAAACAGCAGAGAAAGGAAAAGGAGGAGAGGGATAAAAAAATAATAGAAAAGATGGTGAAAAAGCCATAAAATTTTTTAGGCTTTTTTATTTAACAGCATGATTTATCGAGAGGAAATAAGGCTGGAAACGGAGCATGAAATGCAAATAATAGACATAACTCATGAGATTGAGAAAGTTGTTGAAAGAAGCAAGATAAAGGATGGCATCGTTAACATTTTTGTTCCTGGTTCAACAGGAGCGATAACAACAATAGAATATGAGCCTGGCTTGTTGCATGATTTGCCAGCTGCTTTAGAAAGAATTGCCCCAAGCAATGCTTATTACAAACATGAAGAAAGATGGCATGATGGCAATGGAAGAAGCCATGTAAAAGCCAGCATAATTGGCTCAAGCTTATGCGTTCCAGTTCAAAATGGCAGACTTAACTTAGGAACATGGCAGCAAATCGTTTTCATCGAATGCGACATAAGAGCAAGACGTCGCCACCTTATCGTGACCGTAATGGAATGAATTTCAAAACCAAGCCATCTCCACATCTTTCAATGGCATAGAGCTGCAGTTTTATTGCTTCCTCCAATGCCTTTATTCCCTCGCCGCCTGCCATCGTGGGGGCGTCGCCGCCTATAATGAGGGGAGCAATATAAACATGTAATTCATCAAACAATCCATGTCTCAAAAACTCCCATATTACTGTTGAGCCACCTTCGACAAGCAGTCTTTTTATGCCACGCTCGTGCAGCAATTCCATTAATTTAACTATATCCACTTTATCGCCCTCTCCGCATTTTATTACCTCAAGTAATCCTTTTTTGTATTCTTTGCTGGTGGTAACAATTATTGTCCTTGCATTTGGCTTCATTACTTCTGCATTTTCAGGTGTTCTGAAATGGCTGTCCAATACAATCCTTACTGGATTTCTCGCCTTTTTTACATATTCTTTTTTCACAGTGAGTTTTGGATTGTCAGCCAGAACTGTTCCTATGCCCACCAAAATTGCATCAACGCTTGCTCGCAATTTATGGACTCGCGCCATATCCTCTTCGCTTGATATTCTTGCCTGCTTTTTGTTGGGCAATGCAATTTTTCCGTCCAAGCTCATTGCACAATTTATTATAATGTAGGGTCTCATTCTACCATTGCAGAAGCCATTTCCATTATTATCTTTTCCTTATTTTTTGCTTTCACCACTCCGCTGGCAACCAATATGCCACTGCTACCCAACTCTATGGCTTTTCTAACATCTTCTCCATTTTTTATACCAGCTCCACATAAAACAGCTGAATTGCTTACCTTTCTCACGCTTTCAACCGCGTTTTTGACAACGCTTGGCTTTGTTTTTGTTACAGATATGTCACCACCTATAAGTTCAGGTGGCTCAACTGCAACATAATCTGGCTGGAATACTGCAACACTTTTCGCAATTTCATTGTCGGAAGCACACACAATACTTTCCATTTTATTTTTACGAAGAATTTCTACGCTCCTTTTAATTTCATTTATTGTGACAGGATGCTCCGAATGATTTATTATGCTTCCTCCTGCTCCTGCCTCCTTCAATCCTTCTGCCAGAATCCATCCTGTATGGCTTCCATATTCAATGGCATCGATATGCTGAGCAAAAACATCTATTTCAACATTGCTTGCCACTCTATGCACATCGGCATGCTGAACAGCTATGATCATACGAATGCCCGTTTCCTTGCCCACTTTCTCCATAATCTTTGCAATTTTTATGGCTTCATTTCCCATGCCTTCTCTATATGCCTTAGTATTCACAACCATAACATGCATGCTTGTATAACCAAAGGCATATATTTCTTTATTCCTTTAAAAAGCTCTTAACCATTTTTGCAAAATCTGAGAATGGCGTAGGCTTTTCCAGTATTTTTTCAACACCAAGCTCTTTAAGCTTTTCAGCCCATTCTGTTCCAAACCACGCGGTGTAGCCCCATATTGTGGCGTTTCCATCCATCTTCAGGAGCTCTCTTGCTGTTCTTACGCCATCTATTTTTTCTCCCATGCCCATGCGATGCAAATCTATGACGGTAATATCATCGCTTGCTGATAAATTTAAATCAAGAATGACCAAGGATGGCTTTTCTCCTTCTTCCATTAATTTTTTATATATCTCCAAGCCTTCCTCGCCACTATAAGCATTTATTATTTCAATGCCCTCTATTTTTTCAAGATAGTGATTCAGCAAGGTATGTATATCCGGCTCATCATCTATTATCAAAATTTTTTTATTCACGTATCTCACCTCTTATAACTATATTTTTAACAACTTTTTCAATTCTTTCTATCGCCTTTAAAGCCTTTTCAATTTTTTCGGTATCTCCACCATCTTCTCTGGCTATTTCAAGATATCCTTTTGCTATTGCAATTGGATTGAAGAAATAATGGGCTGTATCAGCCTTGAATTTCTTTTCTTCTTCTAAAGCACGCCTCATTTCCTCCTCAGCTTTTATTTTTGCTATTCCTGCGGCAATCTCTTCTGCTATGACTTTAAGCAATCTTTTATCTTCCTCCTTCAATGGATTCTTTGAAGTATTCATCATTTGCAGGACGCCGTACAACTCATTTTTTGTAATCAATGGAAGAGTGTAGAGCTCCTTTGCATCATATTTTTTGTATAAATCTCGATTGAATGAAAGCGGCTTATGCTTCTTTACGTCTTTAACGTATCTGCTTTTCCTCTCTAGGGCTGCCTTTACGGCTTCCCATGGCTGGTTTTCATCAACAACATAGCTTATCATCGTCCTTTTCTTGAAGTCTTTTGGATAACCATAGAAAACAATTGGCTCCAGCTTTTTGTTCTTTTTATCATACAGGAATACATTGATGTAATCGACACCCATTATTTCTTTGATATTTTTAAGCAACTTCCTGCATAACTGGCGTATCGTGGTGCTTTCATTTATGCTTCTGCCTATAACATAGTGAAGGCGGGACAGCTTATTTATTTCCTCCTCCGCTTTCTTACGTTCTGTTACATCTCTTAAAATACCTATTACTCTAACCTCTCCTTTTCTCCCTATACTCACAGTTGTAACTTCAACCCATCTTATTTTTCCATCTTTTCTCACAATGCGAAATGTATACATTGGAGGCAATGGCTTGCCCGCTTCTCTTGCCTTTTCTCTTTCTATTATGTATGGGATATCATCCCCATGTATGAGTTTCCAGAAAGAAAAGCCCGGACCTGTAACCTCCTTTTTACTATAGCCAGTCAATTTTTCAAAAGCAGGATTAACATATTCAAAGCCTTCTGCAGTTATTATATAAATGGCATCCTGAGCATTTTCTACAAGGTTTCTGAAGCGAGCCTCGCTCTCTTTCAACGCCTCTTCCATTTTTTTGCGCTCTGTAATATCTCTGTAAATAGCAAAGATACCAACTTCTTTGCCATTGATAAATATAGGTGCTCCAAGGATGGAAACGTATATTTCACTCCCATCTTTCCTTTTCCTGACCGATTCTGTCATAACAATTTCTCCGTTCATGACTTTCTCGGACAATCTTCTTCCCTCTTCCTCATATTTTTTTGGGAGAATATAGTTATCAAGGTTCTTTCCTTTTATCTCTTCCAGTGTGTATCCAAACATGTCTTGGAAAGCGGGGTTTATGTCAACAACATTAAAATGTTCATCCAGAGAAACAATTGCTTCTGGAGAGCCATTAAACAAAGCTTGAAAATATCTCTTTTGATATTTGGCTTCTTCTTTTGATATTTTCAATGCTTCTTCTATTTCTTTTTGCGGAGTTATATCCATAAATGTTACCAAGCCCGCAGGTTTGCCTCGAAATTCAATGTTTGTTGTTGAAAAAATGCCCCACTTTATTTGCCCTTCCTTTGCATAAAATGGCATTTCATATAAATATGGCTTTATCTTTTTCCCTTCCTGCCTTTTTTTAC
>JAGGYX010000151.1 GCA_021162305.1 Thermoplasmata archaeon
TAGCGACAGATAATAAAATTGCAGATAAAATAGGAAGCATAAGAAGTAAGGGTGTTCCAGCTGCACGCCTTCATGCTTCGAGCGTTATGGAAAAGGAGTTTGAAACTGTTTCTCCTGATACCCCCATTGAAGACATCCTTGCTACAGTTGGAATGCCTGGCCCAACAATGCTCCCCGTCGTTGTTGATGGCACACTGGTAGGGGTTGTAACAAAAGCAGATTTGCTTCCTCTGGTAAAAGGTGAGGAAAAAATTGCCAGCATAATGACGACGCCAGTTATAACTGTAAAGCCAGATGACAGGGTTGTGCACGCCCGCCGCCTCCTGCTGGAGAATGATATAGCGAGATTGCCCGTCGTTGAGGATGGAAAGGTTGTTGGAATAGTATCTGATAAGGAGATTGCATTTGCATTTGCGGCATTGAAAAGAAGCTTTTCTCTCGGCAGGCAACAGCACCAGTTAAAAATGCTTCTCGTAAAAGATGTCATGAAAACGCCCGCTATAACTGCGAGAGATGGCATAAGCATTGAAGAGGCAGCAAAAATAATGATTGAAAATGAAGTCGGATGCTTGCCAATTATTGGAGGAGATGAAAAAATAAAGGGAATTGTAACAAGAACAGATTTGTTACATTATCTGAGAAAAAATTATAGCAAAGGCAACTTATGAAGCCAATCTATGTCACTCCAGTAAAGCATTCTTATGTCATCCAAGCCGAGCAATATCATTGCCATCCTTTCCAGCCCGAGCCCCCACGCCAGCACAGGCTCTTCGATTCCAAAAGGCTTTGTTACCTCCGGCCTAAAAATTCCTGAGCCACCAAGCTCGATCCATCTTCCATTCCATTCAACTTCTATTTCCATCGATGGCTCCGTATATGGAAAATAAGCTGGTCTATATCTTATTTTTTCAAATCCCATTCTTGCATAAAATTCTTTTAGCACACCCTTGAGCATACCAAAGTTTGCATTTTCCTCATAAATTATCCCTTCTATCTGATGAAATTCTGGAAGATGTGTTGTATCGATATTTTCCCGCCTGAAAACTCTTTCTATTGAAAAAACTTTTGCCGGTGGCTTTGGGTTATGATACAGATATCTTATTGTGTTTACGGTTGTGTGTGTTCTCAGCAATGCTTTTCTTGCTTCATTTTCATTAAATTTATAGCCCCATCCAGTTGAGCCATCTATTCCTTTTTCATGCACTTCAGCAATCTTTTTTATCAATTCTTCTTCCACCTCAATTTTATCTGGCTTCCTGCAATAAAATGTGTCCTGCATATCTCTTGCTGGATGATCCTGTGGTATAAATAAAGCATCCATGTTCCAGAATGCAGATTCAACATAGTTACCCTTTATTTCTTTAAACCCCATTTCTGAAAAAATTCTCCTTATTTTTTCAATAAGCTGGCTCAAAGGATGACGTTTTGCAGGATATGTTGATGGGGCGAAAGCTTTGATATCATATTTTCTAAATTTCTTCTTTTTCCATTCTTGGCTTATTATCATTTCATGCGTGAGCTGCGATATTTCCTCCTCAATTTTTATTCCAGCTTTTACAACATCCCATCCCTTTTTTGTTAGATGTATCACTCTTTCTATTCTCTCCCTTTCTTTTATTGCTCTTCTTTTCTTCAAAATGTTTGCAATCTCATCATCTATTTTTTTCCCTTGCAAAATATTCTGCAATGCCTCTATTTCTTTCCTTTCTTTCCCAGCAGCTTTTTTTCCTTCTTCAGTTATGCTAATATATTTTTCTCCATTTTTCTCAAAAATTTTACACCATCCTTTTCTTATAGCCCATCCAATTATTATTTTAGCCTCTTCTTTTCCGAATCTTTCTTCTATGTTTTTAACCATCTGTCCATCAAAATCAAAAATTTTTTCTTCTGGAAGTCCTTCATTTAAAAATTTTCTTCCTTCCTCGGTTATTTCATATTCCTTAGCAAGTTTTTCTTCAATTGAAACAAGCTTCTTTGATTGCAACCATGAAACAGCATTCATAACCTTTACCATTTCCATTTCTATTTCTTCTGGCTTTGCTTTTCCATCACGCTTTTCCAGTTCTAAGAGCAATTTTTTTTCTATCGGCGAAAGAACTTCCATGCGAATAAACCAGATTCAAAATAAAAAACTTTTTAATGATTAAGCAATAGCTTAGCATGAATGATGAAGAAATAAAGCTACCAGAATTCGATGAAAAGAAATTTAAGGAGACAGAGAAGAGAAAGGCTAAGACAGCAATGGCATCATTTCTGTTTGGAGTTGTAATTGCAGTTATATCAAGATTTTTATGGGCTAATATGAGTGCTTCAATAAGGTGGCCCCTCGTCTTCCTTTTTGCAATGGCAAGCATTGGCTTTCTCGCCAAAATTTTACAGTATCTGAAAATAGATACTGCAGCCTTCTCCAAGAAGGAGTGGTTGAGCAGCATTTCATTCTATTTTTTCACATGGCTTGCTTTCTTTATATTGTTTATGAATCCTCCTTTCTACGACGCTTCTCCTCCAAAAATAGAAGTTGCTGTTCTTCCAGCAATACAGCAAATAAATGAAAATGTTTCCATATATGCAAGAATTACAGATAATACTGGCATTGAAAAAGCGGAGATAAATTTATCTGGATTGCATTCAATGGAGAAATATAATGGATTCTATGTTTTCAATTATTCTGGAAATGGCGACATCTCATTTAAAATAATTGCCAAAGATGTGAATGGACATGAAGCAAGCTATGAAAGCATGCTTCAATTCAGAAAAAATGTGATATATTCTCAAAACTATACAAACTTAAATTCTTCAAGCGTGATAAAGATATGGGTTTTGAAAAACGTGAGCGAGAAATGGGAAGAAAAGGGAAAGAAGAAGGTAAGGGTATTCTGTATTGTAAATGGAAAAGAAACCAATGCAACATATTTTGGGGAGGAAGGAGATTACTATA
>JAGGYX010000104.1 GCA_021162305.1 Thermoplasmata archaeon
AAGATACTAATTCCATATATCCGACCAGTGTTTCATTTCCATCCACATTTCCATAATATTCCATCCTCACAATATTTCCAGCTCTGCCTGAAACATAGATACGGGAATAAAAATACGAATTTATGGTGCCATTAAAAGAATAATTTGCTTTTTCGGTTTTTACTGAGCGAATCAGAAATGCTTAAATATCGGAAACAGCATTAAAATATAATGAACATTGCTAAAGGAATAAAAAAATTGATTTGCATTTTAATGGTTTTTTCCTTACTGTCATCATTTACTCTTATATCATTTGCTTTTTCGGATAAGTTGAACTGGAGAGTCGGAGATTATTGGAAATATGAAGTAACCAATTTTTTTACAGAAGGGAAGAGAAAATATATAGAAGAAATGAAGGTTATTGGAAAAGAAAACGTTAGTTTCTATGGAAAAAGATATTTTGTTTATAAAGTGGAGATAAGGGGATTAAATGAAACTTTAGTGGGTTTTTATAGAGTAAATGACTTAGCAGAAATTGGAGAAAGGCATAATAATGATAGTATAATAAGTGATCCACCTATTGAAAAATATAAATTTTTGGAAGCTGGTAAAAAATGGGACCAGAGTATTAAATGGATTCAAAATATGAGTGGAGAGATATCAAATACATCCTTTGTTATGTATTTTGAATGCTTGGGGAAAGAGAAAATAAAAACAGGAGCAGGAGAGTTTGAGTGTTACAAAATAAAATCTTATTCAAATTTGTCAAATCCATCAAGCGATTATGGCATAGAATATTTTTCTCCTTCTATCAAAAATACGATACTATCTATTTCATATGAAAATGGAGAAATTGTTAATAGGAAAGAATTAATAGAGACTTCTTATAGAAAAAATCATGGAATACCTTCTTTTACACTTCCAATGATGATTTTTTCATTTACTTTCATTCTGTGGCTTATAAAAAGAAGAGGGTAAGAGTCTGACTCAATCCCTTATGCCAAACCACCACAGATTGTTGAATTTTCCTTTATCTATGTGCACGTATGAGGCTGTTGATGGGTCTCCACCGCTAGATGACATTCCATATACATGTACTTCTGACCAATATGCACTATTACCGCGCCACGCTATCATAATACCTCCTTCTACAGTTTTATCAAAGTTACTAAATTCCCAAGCAGAAAATATCGTCTTAACATAGTCTCTTATATAGTGGCCATTTAAATCATATTCTCTAACCAGAAGAATAACATCTACATGTTGTCCCATGTAACCCCATGTACTTCCCTTAACATATACCGATGTAGTGACCCATCCATAAATACAATTAAAAGGAGGAATTCTCGCATATGAAGGGGGATTATCAGCTACTCCACACCATTCCTTTATCGTTGTATAAGGTATGCCCCGGCAATAAAGATCGAATTCTCCAGTAAAACGGTTTACATGCACATCCTTTATGTAGGTGTAAGGATCAGCATCTTTCCATCCCCAAGGATAAGGGGGTTTGAATACCCAATTAAAGTAAAAACCAGTGGCACCATCGTTTCTTCTTTCTATTTTCTCTTTATCCGGATAAGTAATTATACATGTTGTGTTTACTGGGAGGGAGGGTCTTATAACCTTCACCGGCGGCACGTATTCCAGTGCTATTTCTTTATAAATTATTCCATTATTGGTATATAGTTCTACTTTGGCCGTTTTTCCTTTTATATCTTTTAGCTGTATATTTATAATATTTCCGTCCCGTACCGCTGAATCCCTATTCAAATCGACGGCACAAAAATCTGCACAATCTATATTGTTAATATAAACATGTGGCAATGCTTTTATATCGTTTATGATTCTTTTTTCATTGCCACCTGTTGCATCTCGTATGTCTATTTCTATTTTATCTATTTTATAACCCCTTTTTGATAGCAATTCGATGATTATACTACAATTTCCTCCATCTCCATACGCGGCAATTAGAACATTTATGCTAACATCTTCGTTCATTACTTCCTCATTTGTCGTATAAGAGTCGGCAGGTATCATCGGCATTACAAACACTCCAACTATTGCCAATACCAACAATACCTTTCCTTTCATTCTCTCACCAATAATGTAATCCGATTTTTTTTTTATATAATTTTTGGCAAGCAAAATTGTTCTACAAAAACAATATCTATTCCGCCTGCTGCCTCCCTGCTAAATGCTTGCAAGAAAAATGGAAATAAAAAATGGAAGGAAGGAAAGGGCTTGACAACATACCGCCTTATTTCTGCAAGGCAGCGGAGGAAGCAGGAGGTTATCCATTTTTCCTTATCTTCTTTATGATTTCATTGCCTATCGAAGCGCCAATATAAATCCTATTATCGCTCCTTCAAATAAATTTTTTCCATGTAATGTTTCATAAGTATACAATGTCAATCCTAACAATATGCAAATGATAGCAAATGCTCCTTTAATTATTTCTATTTTTACCATCTTATTACCAATATGGATGATACTTAATAAAATTAAGCCTGCAGCCCGCAACCATATTGCATGATGAACACTGTTATATCAGGATTAAATAAATCTTCCGTCATCTCTGGTTTTATTCAGTCTGTGAATCCTTTTTTCAAGCCATCCTATTTTTACATCCATATAATCATCAAAGAATGGAACATACGGCTTTACATCAAGCAATGGTGTGGAATCAATGATGTCAATGTTTTCAACATGTAATATATTTCCTTTCCTTTCTATCAGCTTTACAGTTGATATTCCTATTGGATTTGGTCTTGATGGCGCCCTCGTCGCAAAAACTCCCACTGGCTCATCACCCATATATGGAATAACTTTTATTTTCCTCTCCTTGCAGAGATGAAAATGATATATTAAAGTAATATGAGAGAATCCTTCTATGCCCTCGAGCCCTCCTTCATATTTTTTAAAGACTTCCACTATGCCTTTGACTCCTTTTGCCTCTTTCGGCTGTATTGGCACTCCAATCGGCTTTTTAAAAGGAGAATGAACTACGCCTATTGGCTCATATTCTATAATCCCCATTTTTTCCATCTCCTTCCAGCATATTCTTTTCTTTCCATTTCCTCTTCAATCTTTATCAGCCTGTTATATTTTGCCACTCTCTCGCCCCTTGCAGGAGCGCCAGCCTTTATCTGCCCTGCTTCAAGAGTAACTGCCAGGTCTGCTATAAAATCATCGCAGGTATCGCCAGAGCGATGTGAAACCATTATTGAATAGTTATTCGCTTTGCATAATTTTGCAACTTCTATTGCTTCCGTTATCGTTCCAATCTGATTTGGCTTAAGCAATAAAGCATTGCATGCCTTCTTTTTTATTCCTTTTTTCAACCTTTTTGGATTTGTTACGAAAACATCATCTCCTACAATCTGAACCTTGCTTCCAATTCTTCTGGTAAGCTCAGCAAATCTATCCCAGTCTTCTTCATGAAATGCATCTTCTATTGAAACAATTGGAAATGTGGAGGCAAGCTCGATATAAAAATCTATAAGCTCATCTTCCATTTTCCTTCCTTCTATTTTATAAAATGTGCCATCATAAAAACTGGATGCAGCACTATCGATAGCAAGTTTAACCTCATTTTCATATCCATTCTCTTCTATTGCTTTCATAATCAATTCCAATGCTTCATAACTGCTTTTTAGAGGAGGAGCGAAGCCGCCTTCGTCACCAACATTTATTGCATTTTTTCCATATTCTGATTCTATTATCTCCTTCAAGCTATAATATGTTTCGCAAGCCATTTTAATTGCTTCTTTAAAACTCGCCGCCTTTATCGGCGCCACCATATGCTCCTGTATATCCAAATCATTTCCAGCATGCATTCCTCCGTTTATAACATTCAGAAAAGGAATTGGAAGGAGTTTTGCATTGCTATTTAAATACTCATATAATTCCTTTTCCTCAGCCATGGCGGCGCACCTTGCAGTTGCCATAGAAACTGCGATACATGCATTGCCTCCAAGCAAGCTTTTATTTTTTGTCCCATCTATTGCAATGAGCTTTCTATCTATTTCTTCTTGTTCTCTTACATCCATTCCTTTTAGAGCCGGAGCAATTATTTTGTTGACATTTTCTATTGCCATTTCAACGCTTTTTCCATGAAATTCTTTTCCCCCTCTTATTTCCACAGCCTCATTTTTTCCTTTAGATGCTCCTGAGGGGGCGGAAGCAATGGCGACGCTTTTGCCACATCTTACCTCTACCTCTATAGTAGGATTTCCTCTTGAATCAAGAATTTCTCTTGCTTTTATTTCATTGATTGTAAAGTCCATATTGAATATAGATTTCATCCTTAAATTTTTATACATTGCAGGAATTCAAAACATGAAATTCTGGGATGAGAAAATTGAAACAATGCCCTTAAAGGATTTAAAGGAATTGCAGCTTTCAAGGCTTAAAAAAGTAGTAAAGATGGCTTATGAAAAAAATGCCATATATCATGAAAAATTTAAAAAAGCGGGTATAAAGCCAGATGATATCAAAAGTTTGGATGACCTGAGCAAAATTCCATTTCTAACGAAGGAAGAGTTGCGCAACTATTATCCATTTGGCTTGCTATGCGTTGAGATGGATGATGTTGTGGAAGTGCATGCTTCATCTGGCACTACTGGAAAGCCTGTTGTAGGCACATATACAAAGCATGACCTCGAGATCTGGGCTGACGTTATGGCTCGTTCTTTATGGGCTAATGGGCTCAGAAAAAGTGATATTTTGCAAAATGCTTATGGCTACGGCTTGTTTACTGGCGCTCACGGATTTGAAAAAGGGGCACAGAAAATAGGGGCAACAGTCATTCCAATAAGCAGTGGAAATACAAAAAGACAAATCAATGTTATGAAAGATTTTGGCACAACTGCTTTAGCTGCTACTCCAAGTTATGCACTTTATATGGCGGAAATTGCTAAAGAAATGGGTTTTGACCCAAAAAATGATTTTAAGCTTCATATTGGACTTTTTGGGGCAGAAGCATGGAGTGACGAGATGCGAAAGAAGATAGAAGAGACATGGGGAATTGTTGCCCATGAACATTATGGGCTTACTGAAATTATTGGACCAGGCGTTGTCTCAGAGTGCGAGGAGAAAAAGCTTCATATTAATGCTGACCATTTTCTGGCGGAGGTAATAGACCCTTCTACGGGGGAGAGAATTGAGGAAGGAGAAGGTGAGCTGGTTTTCACAACTCTCACCAAAGAAGCTTTCCCTGCCATAAGATTCAGGACAAGAGATATAGCAAGTTATAGCGAGGAGCCTTGCGAGTGTGGAAGAACGCTGCCAATTCAATCGCGAATTAAGGGTAGGAGCGATGACATGATGAAAGTCAAAGGCGTGATAGTGTTTCCAAGTCAGATTGAAGAAGCGATAATGCATGTTGAAGGCATGAGTGGAAACTATCAATTGGTGAAGAAAAAAAAGCATGAAATAACAACATTACATATTAGGGTTGAGCCAACTGAAGAGAGATATAAAGAAGGCAACCTTGATGAACTTGCAAAGAAAATAGAAGATGAAGTCTATGCAATACTTAATTTGCATATACCTGTTGAGATTGTTAAACCAAATAGCCTGCCAAGGAGCGAGGGAAAAGCAAAGCGAGTTGTGGAAGA
>JAGGYX010000049.1 GCA_021162305.1 Thermoplasmata archaeon
GGTTTAAAGATGGTTGAATTGATGGTAATGCTGGGATAATATGGTTCAACAGAAGCATAAATATAAAATGAATCTATAGGTATTATTTGAATAGAAGAACGTATAGGAGATGGAAGAATAGTAAACCACCATGGACTATCGATATCTTGCATTTTACTTCTATCATATACATAAAGTATTTTATCAGTAGATGTTTTAATTTCAAAATAACACAATTCATATGTACCAGCGGGTAAGTTGTTCAATTCTATTAATATATCTGGTCTATCTGTATAGGTCCCTCCCCACCAAGATTGCTTCATATATTGATAAGTTTCACCGCTTTTTCTTTCCTTCAAAACGACTTTTATATTAGCATTTTTATCTTCGAAGCTATATCGAGCGAATGCATTGGAAGATGCATCAAATCCAAGATATATATTTTCATTTCTATCAAAGCATGTGCATATTTCATATCCACTTCCTTCTTTTTTATAGAAAGATAGGTTTGTAACTAAAATTCCATATTTACTCCAACCAGAATGCTCTACAATTCCTTCATGGGAAACAAAAATATCTAAAATATATCCATTTCCTATCGACGAACATTTACATTCGCCTTCAAATTCGTGAGAATCTTGAAAACCTGGGTCGATGGTGCTAAACCAATACTTTTCTCTTTCGACCGTTCCTCCACCAGTTTCTCCTATCCAGCTTGTTGGATTTTGAATTACTTGCATATGTGCAGCAATTTTTATTGGTTTCAGCCCAACATTTATAACAATAAACTTGTTCATTCCTTTTTTAAGACATGGAAAACATAAATCCCATTTTTCATTTTCTTTATAGTAAGAAATTAAATGACTATTCATTATTGAATTTTCCATTTCCTTTTCTGAATCCTTAGCTTTTTTTGCATATTCTCTGAATTGGGCACCACCGTATTCCCAGAATTTTGAACATTCCATTTGCCAATTGAAATAGTCATAGAATAATATCCCTTGCTTTACTAATAATGAAGCCATAAAGCAATATGTTCCAAAAGCAGCTCCAATGATGGGATTAAAAAGAGGCAAACCAAGGATGTCGCCTATACAAGATGCTGAAGAATAAACATAAGATACCATATCAAAAATTTTTGGGAAATCGTGTATGTTTAACGACCCTTTATCTATTTCCATAGCAAATTTTGCCATTTCAATTGTTTCGAAAGCATATGCAAGATAATTTGAGAACTCAAAAAACTCAGAGGCAGGTGCACCAATTTCTGTACCAGTTTTAACTGCCCACAATAAGTATCCAGTATCCATCGATGGATTTTCTTCATTTGAATATGGAAATAGAAACTTCTCACCATCTTTTGGGAGGAATTTGATTATTGCTCGATGCTTATCTTGATTCTCATCGGAGAAAATAACATACACATACATTTTATTCAATGGTTTGTATATTTCATCCATAATATCAATCGTTTTAGACTCTCCTAAAAGGCAGTGACCATATTTTTTTGCTATAATGTATGGAAGACCGTTTTTAACATTGATTTCAAACGCCACATCTTCAGATAAGGAATTAGTATAATCAGATGAAATCCAATACGGAGATAGACCAAGAACAACCCGTGGATTTTCAGCCTCTCCTTCTAAATTCATATATAGGTGAAGAGTTGCAGATTCCCCCTTCGGTAAAAATGAATATTTATCTTCCTGAATATTATAATCATCTGTTACATCTTGGAGGGATTTTACTGCTTCTCTATTTTTTGGATCTATTGATGAACCAAAAAAGATTTTTAATTCTCGGATTTTAATTGGAAATTCAATGCTACATGGTTTATACTCATCTCTTGAGAATGTGACATTTATTTTGTAGGTGCCTTCTTCACCAAATATTTCCTCATCTGGCTTAAATTCATAATATCCGCTTTTCAAACATTTTCCTTCTCCTATATGTTTGCCATCGATCTTTATTTCGGCATTAACAGGATTTTTGTCCAATAGCAATCTTCCTCCATCATTTTTCTCAATTTCTACATGGAAAAGGAAATATAATTCATCTTTGTTTACTAATAAGTTAGCATTAGCATCTTCCTCAGTTTCTAAATTATATTTATAAAAAATTTTTTGCTCCCCAATTCTTTCTGCAATTATTTTTCCAGCATAAGATTTTATTACATGGAATATTTTGCCAGTGGTGTAACTTTCAGCAGTGATTTTTATTTTATATGTTCCTATTTTTTCGGGGGAAATAAAATTACCCGAATATATTCCATTAGAAGATTCTATCAAATCAAAGCTTGAAATTATATCGCCTATATCGTTATATATAGATGCTGTGGGAGATAAACCAGAAATTGGCTGATTATTTTTTATAATTTCAGCGGTTACTTCAACCAATTCCATGGGTTTAACATTTGTTTTCATGTAAATATTAAAAAAATATTTCTCAGGTGGCTCTTGTATTTCCTTCAATTTAATCAACCAAATATCACTATCATATGTATATGAGCCAACATTTTTATTCCCCAGAACTACATATTCATTTTCCTCTAATTCTATTATGGATACACCTACTTCGTTCTTATTTTCACCATAAGTTATATTCCATAGTTCGGCACCATTGACATCTGTCCGGATTATCCATAAATCTGCACCACCTGCTCCATATGAATTAGTTGATCCGGTTAATATATAACCACCATCTTGTGTTTGCTTAATTGAACATGCAGAGTCGCTACTGCTTCCTCCAAATGTTTTTTCCCATTCAATGTTTCCATTCTCATCAATTTTAATTAACCCAGCATCCCCATTACAATTTCCTGTGATAATATATCCACCATCAATGGTTTGATGAATGACAGAGAGTTCGCCATCGTAATTTTCGAATTTTTTATCCCACTGCTTATTTCCTAAACCATCTGTCTTTATTACCCAAAGACCTGAACTACATTTACAAGTTAGAATAAAACCATTGTCGGAAGTTTGTTGGACACAATAACCAATATCACATGAAGAAAATCCTCCAAATTTTTTGTCCCATTCTATATTTCCATCTGAATCAGTCTTTATCAACCAAATATTTGTATCACCATAGTTGCCAACGGTAGTGGATATTTTTCCAACAATGATGTAACCGCCATCAGAAGTTTGTTGAACAGAGCGACCCGAGCCATCCCCATATATCTTTCGCCATATTTCGTTGCCATTGGAATCAAATTTCATTAGAAGAAGACGATAATTTGAGGAAATGGAATAACACCAGCCACCAGTTACAATGTAACCACCATCAGAAGTTTGTTGAACAGAGTTCCCAGCCATACTGTAACAATCGCCTTCTTTGATTTCCCATTCTATATTTCCATCCGAATCAGTTTTTATTAGCCAAAGTTTCAAACCAGCAATGCCTGTACCCCAACGAGAACCCCCTACAATGATGTACCCTCCGTCCATGGTTCTTTGAATATCTGCTCCATAATCATGATACTGTCCCCCGAACGTTTTTTCCCATTCTATAACAACATTATTCCTATTTGGCGGTTCATCCATATCACCATGCATTTCTCCAGCTTTTACATCTTTCATTCCTATTTCATTTTTTAACCCATCGACCACAAAAAAGATAATTACCACACTAACCAAAATCAAAAGAAGCATGCATGCTCTTTTAATTTTCATATTATTACCTCAAACATTACAACAAAAGCATATTTAAAAATTTTATTACATCCAGTATCTCCGCAAGTAAAATAGAAAGAATTAAGCCCTTTGGTTTATCCCGATTTTATGGGAGGGGATAAACAACAGAGGGCTACTAATAAAATTATAAGGAAAATAAATAGATTTTCCTTTGACATTATAGAAGGAAAAATCGATTTCCATGAAAAACACAATTCTACATACAAGGATAATGATATACTTGCATCACTAATCTTTCTTTTCAATAGAAATAGATATCCTGAAAATGGGTGCAAAAGATATAA
>JAGGYX010000152.1 GCA_021162305.1 Thermoplasmata archaeon
AAGAATATATGAAATGGTGAAGAAAAATGAGCACAAGAGAAGACTTGCAATAGTTCCAAAAATTGGATTTAAAACAGTTGGATTAGACTGGCGATTTCCATTGCAGATGAAATGATTTTATGGTGAGTCATTGATTAAATCATATAGATTGAAGTAATGCACGGGATTATAATAGGCAGATATGCTATTTCTTGCAAATGATACAAGATATTAAACGAAGTGCGGAGGGACATTTGGTATGAGGTGTTAATTCATCCTCCAATTCAAGAATATCCTTGTTTTCCAAATTCTTTCTTAACTGTAACCACAATTCAACTGCCCAAATGCGACATTTTCCTTTATCTCATAAAAAGCCCCGTAGATGCGACAGAACCCGAAAGCGAAAGCGGTGCCGGGAATTTGGAAATAAATCAGCCTACATATTTAAATACCCATTCTCTGTAATCTTCGTTATCACTATCTAACCATACATTGGCAGCATTTATTTCATTCTTGCCATCGTTATCAAAATCACCTATGCATGTTACAGCAAGGCAGCCATGGGTAGCGTTTATTAAATACTCTTCTTCATAACTGCTGCCGTTCCATTGCAATATATGGATGTAATTTGTTCCCACAGCCACTTCTGGCATTGCATCATTATCAACATTTCCAACATCTATGGCTTCTATTGTAGAATCCTCGCCATTCCATATTTTGTCATATATTTTTTCATAGCCGCTTCCATTATTCCATCTATATATGCATAAACGAGGATAATCGAATGTAACATGTATTTCTTTTATGCCATCATTATTGCTATCTTTTGCAACACACCCAAATATCTGATGCCTAGAAAATTCATCTATAAGAATATCATTGAATTTGTCTCCATTCCATTTCAATATTCTCAAGTTATCGCCATCTCCAACAATAACTTCATTCTTGCCATCATTATCGGCATCGCCAATCCATGGAAAATATATGTCTCCATGTCCTTCCCATCTTCCTTTTTCAACGAATTTGCTTCCATCCCATGAAAGCATCAATAGCGAAGGGGCATTCCTGTAGCCGCCAGTAACAATAACTTCATTCTCGCCATCATTATCAGCATCGCCAATTATGCAATCTAAGGTTGTTCCTCTTGCATCTTTACCAGTTATTACATATCTTGCCATGAGTTTGTAATGCTTTCCATTCCATTTAAATGCAGAAAAATGCCCTCCCCAAGCAACACCAATCTCATTTTTTCCATCGTTGTCAACATCGCCGATGGCAAAACCTGTTGCTGAGCCAAATGGCTCCCGTATGCTAATCCATTTATCTTTTATTCTAAAATCAAAAGTATAGCCTGCTTCAAAGCATGGGTCAATTATTTTTGCCTGCTCATAATAGCCATTGCCATTCCATTTCATTACCCTAAGAAATGGATCTCGCCCCCCAACAAGCAGCTCGTTCATGCCGTCATTGTCAGCATCTCCCCATGGCTGCGGACCTTCATATCTGGCAGACCACCACCATAGCTTTCCATAGCCCTTCTCCCATTGAATTTCAAAATGCCCCATAGAAGAAATTTTTTCGCTTTCATTGCTTTCTCTTCCCGTGCTAAATGTTTGAATAGATGTGGAAGATGTCAGAGCTATTAAGACAGCCAAAATAACAATTATTTTTTTCATAGTGGTTAATGCAAAAGAAATATTTAAAATTTAATTCATAGGCTCAATGCCTTTTCAAGCTCTTCATATTTTTTGTGGAGTATTTCTATGGCTTCTTTTAAAACTTCTTTTGCTGTCAGAGAACCATCTGTTTCATACTGCATTATTATTTTATTCTCATTGCCTTTCACAACAATAGCATTTTTTGTGCAAACTTCTTGACATGCATTACACAAAGAACAATCTTCAATGTTGCTAACAACAAGTTTATTCCTTTTTATAGAAAGAATATTCTTTGGACATTGCCTTATGCATTCCTGGCACAAATCGCATTTTTCCATATTAATTTCTATTTCTGGATAATATTTGTAACCTATGCCAACAACGCTCTGCCATTTTGCATGTTCCTTGCCAGTCCCAAGAACAGCCTCAGCTTCCAGAATGAGACGCTGATTTTTTAGAAGCCTTACGATAGGGATATTCTTATCCTTAACATTCCATATCGGGTCTTCTGCCTTCAGGTCTCCAGAATAAACAGTGCATTCTCCTTCCTTGCTCAATGTATAATGAATTTTGCAGTCATCGCATCCTTTCAAAAGGTCTAAATGTGTGGGCAATGGAATCAATCCAAGGCGATGAGCAATTATTTCATCAAAAAGAGCAGAGGTATTATCATATATGGTCACATTATCTATTGCAAGCTTTGGAACATCTGAAATCATGGTTCGACGTATAGCATTAACAAAATATGGTTTAACATCTTCAAACAAAATTCTGGCATAATCTTCTTTCAGTTCAAGGAATTTAAACTTCATACTCTCCTTCCGCGCCTTCCGCCTTTTTCCCTGCATCCGTCATGGGGCAATGGCGTTACATCTTCGATTCTTCCAATTTTAAGCCCAGCTCTTGCTAAAGCTCTGATGGCAGCCTGTGCGCCTGGTCCGGGACTTTTGCTCCTTCCTCTTCCTATGCCCCTCACCTTTATATGAATGGAATCTATACCCTTTTCCTTTAACTCTTCTGCCACTCTCTGAGCGGAGATCATAGCTGCATAAGGAGATGGCTCATCTTTATCTGCTTTTACAACCATTCCACCAGAGCATTTTGCGAGGGTTTCTGCTCCAGTTATATCTGTTACAGTAATTATTGTATTGTTATGAGAAGCAAATATATGTGCTATCGCCCACTTTCCCATTTTATTCTCCCTCCTTTATAATCTCAACTTTTTCCGCCTTTGGACGCATTGGATGCAACTCATCCTGCAAAGGCGAGTATGGCGAATATGTTATAAAATCTTCTTCCTCCCTCTTAACCATATATGAGGGAATATTAACAATCCTGCCATTTATGGCAATATGCTTATGAACAATAAACTGGCGAGCCTGTTTCATTGTGGAGGCAAGCCCCTTGAGATACACAATTGTTTGAAGGCGGCGGGAAAGAATATTTTCTATATTTAATGATAGAACATCATCAAGCGTCGCCTCCTGAGGAAGCAGCCCGAGGCGGAAAAGGCGTTTTAATAAAAGCTCTTTCTCTCTCTCACTCTGTTTCTGTCCCTCTGTAGCTCTGAGATTTCGAGCCTGTTCCCTTATCCTCCTTAAAAATGTTTCTGCCCTCCATATTTCTCTTTTGTTTTTCAAGCCATATTTCTGGATTAATTCTGCTTCTCTCTCTATTCTGACTTTTTCCCATGGATGAGAAGGCGTTTCATATTTTTTTCTGGCAAATTTGGGGTCGCCCATTTTACTTTCCTCCTCTCAGCTTTTTCCTTATTACACCAACAGTCAAGCCACTTCTTTTATTGCTCCTTGTTCTCTGTCCCCTTACTGGCAATCCACGCTCGTGTCTTATGCCACGATAAGACCTTATTTTTTTAAGCAAATTGATATCTTCGCGTTTTGTTAAATCTATCTCACTACCAATTAAATGCTTGTCTTCGCCTGTAAACAAATCTTTCTTCCTATTACGCAACCAAGGAGGAAGCCATTCATTAATGCTTGCAATGGCATTGCTCAATTTTTCTATATCCTCATCGCTTAACTTCCCTATTCTTTCTCTTCCATTCACGCCAGTATGATTTACTATGGCATTGGCTACCATATACCCAATGCCCTTTATCTGCATCAACGCATATTTAGTTGGTTTATTACCATCTATATCCGTCGCTGCAATACGCACTATATATTTGAATTCTTCATTTTCTTCTGTCATAGGCTGGATAAAATAGAGTTATGATATTTAAACATTACTGGAATCAATTTTTATCTTTAAAATCATTGGTCCGAGTAATTGCACAATCTTTTATAATTATTTCTTTTGTAACCTCGCTTTTTAATCCTTTCTCATTCCACACAGTCAGGGTAACGTTGTATGTTCCTGCTTTTTTATAGACATGAACTGCATGATGTATCCACTTGCAACCATGTATTGTTCCATTATGATTTCCAATGGAATCATAGGCGATGCTCCCATATCCTTCATTGAATTTCCACCATGCTATCAATCCATTCATTGTAACATTGCCAATATAATTTTGTTTTACTTCATCAATTTTCAGGTATCTATCATATATTCTCACTTCCCTGATATATCCATCAAAACTACCTCCTATTCTCAATCTTTTTTTAACTGAAGGCAATATATTGCCTCCAGCAGATGACTTAACCGATTTTCCATCCCAGTATAAATGAAAATTGCCATTGTTATAAGAAGCAAGAAAATGATGCCATGTGTTTTTCTCATATTTTATGGTTGAATAAGCTGCACGCCATTTCGTTACCTTAACAACAAAATAAATTCTTCCATTTTTGTATTTAAAACATGAAACATATCCGTCTTTATCCCCCCAGAAAAACCATCTGTGCGTAATACCATCATCGTATGAAAAAGAGGGATTTAACCACATTTCTATTGCAAAGCTTTTATTCATTTTTATTTCTGTTTCAACATAATCATTTTCTCCAAATTCAAGAGCATATGTTTCTCCTGTGCTTGTATTTCCATCTCCAAAATTCCATAATATTTTTGTAATTGGAGAATATGGTGACGAGGAATTGCTTATAAAATCTATTTTTTGATTTTTGCATGGGGTCGTTGAATTCATGTAAAAATCTGCTGTAGGTGGCACTCCATAGAATAGATATGTCATATCATGTATTTTTTCTGCATAAGGATTTTCGCAAAAACCATATATCACACCTATTCCATTTTTTTCCAAGAATTCAGAATCTTTGCATCTCTTCTCCATGAATTCTGACATCTTGTCCACCATATTTCTTCCATAAATTGGCCAGCCCGAAGAAGCTATGGTATAGATGCCTGTAACAGCGGAGAATATGCTTGCTTTCTGTGGATAAATTGCGGCTTTATCAAATGAATAATTTTCTTCTTTATATTTATCAATATTTTCTCTTATCCATTCAAAATTTTCAAAATCTCTTTCTCCTATCATCCTGTAAAAAGAAATATCTTTATGAACAGGTATGGCATATAGGGAAACCAAAACCAAAATAGCAGTTACAATTCCTGCTTTAAACAATTTTTCTGCATCTCGATATGGAATTTTTCTAATAAATTTTTCTAATAAATTTTTAAGATGTTCACCAATGGCAACAATTCCATATCCAGCAAGCAAAGTTACCATTAAATATGCAAATAGAAGGAAACGGTCACTCAATATCTGGATGCCATATTTATATTTTTGATATACAAAGAATATTGAAAAGAATAAAAAGAAAGATAACAAAATGCTTCTTTCCATCTTTTTTCCTTTTAAAACAGAGAGGAAGGCAGAAAATAAGAATAGAGCCCATACTATTTTTGTCAATTCATCAAATGAGAATCTTATTAATGGAAGCGATTGCTTGGATTCCTCAAACATGGCATCCAGACCAAGTTGCAGATAGGACATAAAAGGAGGAAATAGTAAATACAGCAACAGAAATGGAAAAAGACACATTCCTATTAAAACCAGACCTTCTCTAAATTTCTTCTCGGTTATCTCTAAAATTCCATAAACTATTGCCACTATGGCGATGGCGCCCGCCGTCGGCAGGTGCATGAAAATTGAAAAAATGAAAAGGATTGGGAAGAAAGCATATTTTATCTTTGGCTCTGTATTCAAAAGCCATATTGAAAAAGCTGTTAAAAGAAGTCCTGTCGAGACAGGAACAAGAAAGGATGGGCCAAGGTAACGAATTGTTGTTGGAATAAATGAAATGAGGAAGGCTGAAGCGAGCCCAAACTTTATGTTGCTTTTTTCTCCTATGCAGAATGCAGCAATTGCAACAAATACTGAAATTATGGAAGGCATTAAAACGAATATGCTTCTCAGGTCGGCGCCAGAAAGCCATTTAAATGATGAAAGAAAAACATGAAAGCCAAGCTCAACATCAAAAACTTTTCCATTTCCTGTAAATGGGTTTATGAAGGAAGTTCTGCCATTTTCCATGAAAGCCCGAGTTAAACCCCAGTGAACCCATTCATCTGCATGAAATGGAAGATAATAATTGTATTTTAAATGGGGAAAGAAAGTCATATAAAAAACAAATATAAGTATTGGAACCAAAATCATGAGTTTCATGATGAGATTTTTTGATATTTTGAATTCAAATTTTACTCTCCTAAATAAAAATATTAAAACTATAATGAGATATATGAAATACATGGCATAGAAGAAAAGAGAGCTAACTCTCATGAAAGATGCAAAAAGAAGTAAAAGAGCTGAGAAAATAAATATTCCAGATACAAAGCCAAATAAAACTCTTTCTACAAAATTTATTTTTTTGAAAATCAAAAGGCTTAGAAGATAACCGGGCAAAATGAATAAAAATAGACCCAATAGGATTCTTATTTCAAGCATTATCTCACCTTAATCCATAAATGACACTCCCTATATGCATTTTCAATCCTTTCCACATCCATATATTCATGCCATTTTTCAAAATTCTGTGTTCTTCCTTTAAATAATAGAAAGGCGAGCTTGAATAGTCCTCTCCTGTCTATCTGGAAGGAATAATTGTATTCCCATTGCGGCTTCCATTCTTTCTCAATATTTACTTTTGTAGAATTGAGTCTAACTTCTATTTTATCCAAAAACCACATACGAGTTATATCTCCATAGTTCCAATTGCAACCATATATTGTTCCATTATGATTTCCAATGGAATCATAGGCAATGCTCCCATATCCTTCATTGAATTTCCACCATGCCATCAATCCATTCATTGTAACATTGCCAATATAATTTTGTTTTACTTCTTGCTGTGATAAGACCCTATTATATATGCGAACATCTTTTATATATCCGAAAAAGAAACGGTATGCATTGCCTATGATGAATTTACTCTCATTTTTGCACATCTCTCCTTCCACCTTAATTGAATCTTTTAACTCTCCATCCACATAACATTTCTTTGTTTTATTATCAAATGTTATCGCTACATAATGAAATTCTCCATCTTTTGGAATAGAAGAATTAAACCATGTGTAAGACTGGCTTCCATTTTCCATTTTTGTTAAGTATCCAATCTGCAAACCATTTTTCAAGCCATTAAAAGCCATTAATGTTTCATTGGGCCAGCTTTTTCCAATTCCCCCTCTTCTTGCCAAAATGCTTATTTTGTCTACATAAAAATCAAGGTTTCCATACCAGTATAGCCTGATTTTATATGATTTTGAGCCATCAAAAAACCATGTTGGGCTCTCTTTCCATTGATATGTGTTTGCTTCCCTGTATTCATTTGCTTTCATTTCATATTTCCACTTCAATTTTTTTTCTTCATATATCTCTGCTCTCCATAGAGTTTGGTTGGAAACATTGTTGCTCACTTTGCTATACACTGTAACTGAAAAAGGACCGTTGAATCCCTTTGGAACTTTTATATTATTGCAGAGATAACCTGCTTTATCTCTTCCTTTGATTGCTCTTATAACAATTTTACCACTATCATTGTATATGTCTCCCGTCTCTTTATAATTTTCAGCCTCATATGTTTTGCCATATACAGTATCATCTTTCGAAGGCTTTACCCATGCTTCTATTGTTTTTAGGGGAGCAGAAACATTTGCTTTTACAAAATCATTGATTCCATCAAATTGAAGACATGCATCATATTTTATCAACCATGTTTCAACAGTATAATTAATGGGCTTTCCTTCATGATTTGCTATGCCTATTATTACCTTTGCCGTCTCGTTGGTAGATATATTTGTTGGATAACCTTCTGCCTTTCCACCTGGTCCAAGAATATAAAATTCTGTGAATTTCTCACCCTCATGCGGTGTTGCTATTATATAAATGAGCAAGAATATGGAGATGGCTATGGCAAAAAGAAGAGAGATGGTAAGAACTCTATCAACTTTGTCTCTGGGCAACTCCATTTCGAAAGAAATGCAAAATCTTTTTTCTGGCTCAATTTTATACCATCTGATGGTAGCTATAGAGGCTAAAACAAAAACAAGCAGGGAAAGAGATGTGGCTATGCTTGCAAGGCGGATGCCCCAGGGCGTGTAGTTTAAAATCAGTCCAACTAAAGGAACAATTGCTATGGAAAGACCAAAGCTTAGAGCAACTCTTTCTATTATATCTATTTCATCCTTAGTGGGAAAAAGAATAAGAATAAGTATGTAGCCCGGAATGAATATTACAAATGGTAATCCAAAAATTACTCTTATCGCTCCTTTTACATCAAATGCAATAAGGACTAAGAGAATTACTGTCCATGCAATCGATGTTATGACATCGATGGGCTTCCTGAAATATATACGCATTAGCTATGTAAATCCATTGATAAATTTAATATTTGTGCAGTTTTTGCTACAAAACATTTTATATTGCTATATTTTTCATTTCATGGATTATAAAGTTAAAGATATCTCTCTTGCAAAAGAAGGTAAAGCATTGGTCAGATGGGCTGAGCAACATATGCCTGTTTTGATGGATATAAGAAAAGAATTTGAAAAAGAAAAGCCATTGAAGGGTATAAAAATTGCAGCATGTCTTCATGTTACAAAAGAGACAGCTGTTTTAATTAAAACATTGAAAGCTGGAGGGGCTGCAGTAACGTTAACAGGTTCAAATCCGCTTTCAACAAATGATGGCGTCGCCGCCTATCTTGCCAAGGAAGGCATACATGTATATGCATGGCGTGGCAACCATGATAAATATTACTGGTGCATTGAGCAGGCATTGAAAATAAAGCCGAATATCACAATGGATGATGGCGGCGACTTGGTTACGAGTTTGCATATAGAAAGGCAGGAATTGATAAGGAATGTTATAGGAGGCACAGAAGAGACAACTACAGGCGTTAATCGGCAAAGAGCAATGGAAAAAAATGGAGTGTTGCGTTATCCAATAATAGCTGTAAATGATGCAATGACAAAATTTTTGTTCGATAACAGATATGGCACGGGACAGAGCAGCATAGATGGCATTCTAAGGGCTACTTCCATACTTATCGCTGGAAAAAAATTTGTTGTGGCTGGCTATGGCTGGTGTGGAAAAGGCTTGGCAAATCGTGCTCGTGGTTTGGGAGCACACGTTATAGTAACGGAAGTTGATGAAATTCGTGCTTTAGAAGCGATAATGGATGGATTTGAGGTTATGCCAATGGAAAAAGCATCTCGCATAGGCGATATATTTGTTACTGTTACAGGAAATAAGCATGTCATAGATGGAAAGCATATGAGAAAAATGAGGGATGGAGCCATTGTGGCAAATTCTGGACATTTTGACAATGAAATAAATGTTAAATGGCTTGAAGAAAATGCAGTAAAAAAGGAGGAAATAAGAAAAAATGTTACTGAATACACCCTTAAAGATGGCAGAAAAATTTATTTATTGGCGGAGGGAAGGCTGGTTAATCTTGCTGCTGCCGAAGGTCACCCTTCAGAAGTCATGGATATGTCCTTTTCAAATCAGGCACTGGCTGTAAAATGGCTTGTTGAAAACAAAGGCAAACTCGAGAATAAAGTTTATAAGGTGCCCTCTGAAATTGATAGAGAGGTAGCGAGACGGAAACTAAAAGCAATGGGTATAAAAATAGATAAGCTTACAAAGGAGCAAATAAAATATATGAGAGGATGGAAAGAAGGAACTTGAATGAAGTTGCGAAAGCAATTAAAAATGCCAAGCTTGTGGTAGCTTTAACTGGAGCAGGTATTTCCACAGAATCAGGAATACCTGACTTCAGAAGCAAAAATGGACTATGGAGCAAATTTGATATAAACGAATATGGATACATCGATAATATAATAAAAAATCCTGAAAAAGTATGGGAAATGCTTCGCATTCTCATAGGCAATTTGAAAGATGCCAGACCAAATCCTGCTCATATTGCACTTGCAGAAATGGAAAAACTTGGCTATTTGCATGCAATAATAACCCAAAATGTTGACAGCCTGCATCAGAAGGCAGGAAGCAAAAATGTTATAGAACTTCATGGAAATTTTAGAGAAGCTGTATGCTTAAAATGCAGAAGAATATATCCAATAGAATATGCATTGAAGCAGAGCATTCCAAGATGCGAGTGCGGCGGGCTACTAAAACCAAATGCAATATTTTTTGGAGAACCCATTTCAAAAGATACGCTCATCAAATCGCTTGGATATACGGAGAATTGTGATGTAATGCTTGTTATTGGCACATCTGCCATGGTTTATCCCGCCGCCGAGTTGCCAGCAATGGCAAAGCAGAATAGAGCAATAATTGTGGAAATAAATAAGGAGCCAAGTATGATAGCAGGCATAGCAGACCATTCATTTTATGGAAAAGCTGGCGAGATATTGCCAGAATTGGTAGAAGAAATTAAGGTGTAAATTTCATATCCATGCTGGCTTTATTTCTTCTGCAGCCTCCCTCTCAATCAATATTTTTGCAACGTCGAGAGGCAATGAAATAACATCTTCTTTACGCAAGCTATATTTTTTCATGTCATTTCCAACAAACTGGGGCAAGTCTTTCAATATTCTTATGGTGAGAAACTCCTTTCTTTTTAATTCAAATATTTTTCTTCTATTTTCTTTAAGCAACTCCACAAGGTTTTCATAAAAAATTTTTTCCTCTCTGGTCATATTCTCCGGCGGCTTTCTTGCTGCTCTTGCTGCCAGCAAAGCAGCCATTATTATCTTTTTCTCCCTTCTTTCAAATATGTTGTTTAATATCCGCTTGGTATTGCGAAGCTCATCAGAGAGCAACAAAAATTTACGGGATGCTGGGTCTTTACGTCGTTCTTCTTCTATTTTTTCTTCCAACTCACTTATATATGATAAAGCCTCCTGATAAAAATCTATGCCAATGCTGGTTAAAGAAGAGACCATTTTTTCATTCTGCTCTATATTGCGGAGCTTTGAATATGTTAGCATAGTAATACATGAAATACTTAAATATTAATTTTACATTTATCAATATGCTAAAGAAAATGCTTCCTGTAGCAATTGCCATTCTTCTGATTGTTCCAATAGGAATAGCTCAAAAAGATATACCATCGGGATATGAAGGTGTATCATGGACAAAGGTAGTGCCTCTGAAAAAAGCATGCCTCGTTAAATTTGATGAAAATAGCCTCATTGATGATTTTGCTTATATGGCTGCCATCCCAGCAAGCACATTCTATGATACAGAAACAGACAGGATATATTCATATCCTGTATTGTTTTACAATGATTATATTAAGGGAAATGAAACCACGCTTTCATTGAATGATAGGCAGGGATTAGATTATTTCATGGAGGATTGGATTTCATATAATAAAGGGCTGAATGAAATTGAATATATAAATGTGGATGGGAAGCCCTGGAAAGCAAGTAATTACACATACATTAAAAGCAACGACATATATGATATTGCATCAAAGATAGCATTGCATGACTGGAGTTACAGCAATAATGCTGTTGTTGCAGTTGTGGGAGATGTAAAATATGGAAGCTATGATAAACAAAATTATAGTGTTGGTGGGAAATTGAATGCAAAGGCTATAAAACATATAACTCTAAAAGGAATAAAGCAGGATAGTCTGGCGCCGCAATATGATGATTTTTATGTTGATGAAAACTATAAATTCATTATAGCAGATTTATGGTGGCCATCTATAAGCTGGCTGCCGAATTTTATATATCTCGCCACTCTCGGCATGCTTACAGGCGGAGTAACACTTCCTTCTGCTGACCCAGATTTGCAGTTATATTGTAATTATGATGGCAAGCTTATGGAAGTCGCAGCTTCTCAAAACTGGAATATTATGGTTGGACCATCTGAACATGTTGAAACATATGTTTATAGCCCCGGACAATGGAAGACTGCAATAACAGATATACCAACAAAAGGATTGCTTGGAGAGAGACACGGAACAATATTGCAGATTCTTGCAGATAAACTGATGAGGAAGGTAACATATTATATAGATTTGAATCTCTATCCTGGCGAAGAAATAGAATTAAAAGAAATGCCTCCATTTATGGCAAGAAACGCTGATTTCGAGCTAACATGGCAGGGAAATGCAAAACTTGGATTGATTGTTATAGACGAGGATGGCTCTGCAGTTGGAATGGCTACAAAAACAAACGGGAGCAAACAGAAATTGCATCTCGACCAGCTTGGACAGGGAAAATATAGAGTTGCTGTTGTTCAACTCACACCTGCTAATGGAACAATAAGCTACAAACTGACATATTCATGGGAAAGCAAGTTGAAAAAAGAACAGGCTAACTACATAATGAATGCCGCTGAAGGAGCCATCATTGCGTCATTAAAAAATGCTCCTCTGCTTTATACAAAGCCCGATAAGCTCAGCAAAGAAATAAAAAATGTGGTTAAAAAGCTTGGAATAAAAAATGTATATGTTGTGGACTTAAACGGAAATTCTTCTGCAATTGATGAGCTTTCAGGTATATGCAACATTAAAATGAATTTTAACAATTTGGTTGACATATATCATTATATCAGAAATGAAACAAAAAGAGATGACATTGTTTTCACCACCATAGACCCATGGACATACTGGCTTGTTGAAAGGCTCAAACCAGAAGGGGAGAAAGACAACGCCTTATATATTGGTCCAGCTGCCTATATTGCTGCCCACCACGGCTGCCCGCTCATTGCCGTTGACATGCATCCTCGCCTTTCTACTGCTGTAGTATGGTATAATGAATGGTGGAAGAAGCATGCCATTCGTGACATCGTGCCTTCAGTAGCTGACATGTATTTAAATGGGAGGGAAGTGTATAAGTTTTTGGATGATATAGGGCTTGATGAGCCCGGTAAGGAAGAAACTTTGATAACTGTTGCAGGACAATTTGATATTGGCATACCATGGGACAGAACATTCATTGGAGTTGCATATCCTGGTCGCATACTTGGCACACCAGTCGATACAAGCTACTGGGTGGCAAGAAGCATATTCTATCCTGCAATAATATTTGTCAATCCTGCTTTAAGTCCAAATGGCATCATGCTTATAAATGGAAGTAAAAGCATTAGAATGCCAAGCGGGCGGCTAAAAATAATAAAACCAAGCCAGGATGAGAAATTTTATTATCCTGTCCTCAATTCATGGATTACATATAGCCATCGTTTTAATGAAAGAGCAAGTAAATACTGGGGTTTCAATTATACATGTGCTGATGGAATAACTCCATATTATGGTCCTTCAACAAATCCAATAGACAATAATGTTCTCGCTGCCCGTGGAAAATATGGAGCTTACTGGCCCGATATGAGTGAAAGCGAGACAAATCCATTTTATTTCAGGAAAGCCGGATATGATGTTGCATTCACAACCAATTTTTCTGCAACGATGGAAGATTTAAATCGTGGTGTAATAATGTGGGAGGAAACAACTCATGGATGGCATCTGCATTCTGGAGTGCTTGCATTCTGGGATCCATATGGCGTTCCAGGCTTCGTTGGAATCAATATAAGTCTGCCAACAGTAGAACCAAATCCTTGGAGAGGATATGAATTGTATCTCCCCGGCTACTTAGATGGTTCAACTGAAGAGCCAGATGTTTTGAGTCAGAGTAAATTACTTGGTTTAGATGTTGTTCCAGCAAAACTGCATGACATTCCCATAATTAAAAATACGCCATTGGGCAAAAGAGCGGGATATGATGGAATCGTTATAACAGTTTTATTTGGAAGATTGAGAACAAAAGATTACAATGGGCTTCAAATGGATAAGGCATTGAAGAATCTGCATTCAGCCGGATTTGCAGCAGGCTCATGCTTTATTTCCAATACATATCTTCATCTTACATTAATAAGACATGGAACAGTTTTTCAGATAATTGACCCATGGGAAACATCATGGTATTCTGCCTTCGCTTTTGAAATATTTGCAAGAAATCTGGCATTAGGTTATCCAGTTGGTAAGGCTTTTGCAGATGGAATAAGACATACAAGCATTGGTTACCTAACGCAACAATGGTGGTGGGATATAAAGGAAAATGTATGCTATTTCGGCGACCCAGATTTGCATATGTACTCTCCAAAATATTCGTGGGAAAAACCTGAGCCGATAGAAGAAAATGAAGTTATAGGAGGACATGCATTGTATGGAGCAACTTCATATCCTCACGAAATGAAGCATAAAGGTTATACACTTTATTTCGTTGCCACACTCCTTGCAATTGTTGCCATTGGAGCAGTATATGTGAAAAAGAAAGGGATGTTCTAATCCTTCAGAAAAGGAATATCGCCATTGCATCCATCATACACATTACAAAATGGAAAGATAAAACCGCCTTTTCTAATGAATGCATATAATTCCATGAATGAAATTGTATTCGCCACAATCACGCCATTTAATGCAACGAAAACCGGCAAATATATTTTCAGGGTAATGAGAAAGAATATAAAATACATCAGGGGGGCGACGCCGCCGACGATGCCGTCGATGGCAAACTGGACAATGCTTCTTACCATATTCAAAAGGAAGTTAGAGACGATAACAGGAACAATCGTGAGAAAAGTTGAAAAAATTGTGGCTACAATGGGTAAGGAAAGCCAGAGAACATTGTTCGCAGTCTTTATTGCCCTATAAACTTTTTCAAATGAAGCATTCCTGCCATTTTTTATGGAATATATCAGAAATTTTGTTGGAATATGAAAAGGCATTATACCATAGCGAGAGAAAATTATTCTTTTGTTGCCTTTCAGATCTTCTGCAATTCCATTTCCAAAGTCGCAGTCCATGAAAATTGAAATGGCATTTGCCTTAATTTTTCCAATCTTTTCTCTGAGCCAATCATCGGTTATATTTCCATTTTGTATCATCCATGCTTCATCATATCCATCTTTTTCATCTCCATCATCATCTTTTGACTTTATTCCACGTCCACTATAGAATATGAAAATATAATCATTTTCATCTGCAATAGATGAGATGTTATCAAAAGCTTTTGAGATGTTGTCATAGGTGGCATTTTTATTGGCAAGCAATATTATGTTATCTTCTTTCCAGTTATGATGCTGCAGTAAAGCATGATATAACTCCATGCCATTTTTTCCCATTTCAACCAAAATTGCATAGTATTCAGTTGCATCTTTGCTTGCAAGCACAGGATGAAATAAATTAGAAAGTAGAAGGATGGAAATAAATGCTGCAATCTGCCTCCGCATAAAATAAAATAATTCAGGGTTTAAAAAATATTTGCCATATTCCTCGCCAACGCAAAAACTGCAACATATTCTGGCACTTTTACAACACCTTCTTTTAATGCGAAATCATTTCCCTTCAATTTTATTTTAAATGGTTTTTTTACATCTATTTTTACCATTTCCTCACCGAACACTACAGCTTCTTCAAGTGGATTGAAATCTTCCAGATTATTTAGATTGACTCTCGTTACCCTGAATCCAGTTTTTCCATGCAGGCTACCAGGCAATCTTATAAGGCGTTTAATGTCTGCTGTTACAGGCTCATCTGTAGAGCTATGTAATTTTACAGCAAGCTCTTTTATCAATGGTTTAAGCAATCTTTTTATCGCTGCCATCTGATCAATTTTCCCTTCTCGAATTAACTCCATCCTTCTATCATCAAGCCCATCATATATATCCTGAGCTATTGTATCTCCAATGCCATCAAAGCTCTTCAACAATTGAATTGCCTCCTCTCTTTCCATACTTTTTACCTCTTCCAGAAAAGAAATTATGCCACGGGCAATGCGGCCGCGCCAGCCCGGCGATGATGGCGTAATTTCGATGGTTTTTGTGTATGTTTTGCTGTATATGCTCCTCTCCACTATCACATGGCTGTAATCCAAACCTCTTGCCATTATATAATCCACAATCTCCCTTCTTTCCTGATTGCCCAGATTCAGAATTTTTTTATCATGAACATGGCAATGATATCCACGCCCTCCAGAAAAATATATTGAAATGCTTTTTTCATCGAATCCGAAGTCATCAATGAGAAATGAAAGCAATTTTTTTAATTCTTCTTTTATCCTTTCAAGGCTCTCCTCATACCTTAATTTGTTTGCATTTGGTAAATGGTCTGCATCCAAATCAAATATTAAATCGGCTCCCATCCATTTTTTCTCCCTCATTGTGCCAGCAGATGGGTTGTTATAATAGGCGGAAGAATAATAAACATGGGCGGGAATGCTTGTTTTTAAATAGCGAAGCAACCATTCTTTATTTTTAAAGGATATGTGGCGCTTCATTGTGCTTTCATTGAAGAAAAGGAATGCAAATTCACGCCTCTCTATTCTGTATGGCGCTTCTATATCCGCCTTCAAATAATATTCATAAAATTTTTTCCTTAGATAATTCATTTTTCCTCCTTTTTAAACGATAATAAAGCAATGGATGATTTGCTTTTTTGCAAAGCTCATCAGGAAAGCAAAGCCCCCATGTTCTTATGGTGGCACATTTTGGAGGGGCATATACTGTACCTGATATCTTGCCAGTTATATGCTCAATCTGGTATCTTGTCTTCTCTTCATTGAAATCTGGCGAGGAAGAGAAAATTTTTAGAATATCTTCAGTAGAAGCTCCTATTGCGTTTAAAAATGTGACCAATGTAAAACGACCAACATGTGGAACATTCATGCCAGATTTTATTGCCGCTATCAGATTTTTTATGCAGGGTGGGTAATCCTTCTCGCTTATTCCTTCTACCTTTTTTATTTCCTTCGCAAGCAACTTATTTTTCAGTTTTGATATCAATTCACCAAATATTTTATTTATATCTGGAGGAGCAAACATGTAAAATAGCTCATTCTGAATCTTGTTTCTTATTGCTTCCTGAATCAAACGGCATATTTCATCATTGCTGAGCTCTACATATCCTTTATCCATTACTCTATTCACCAGTTTCCATTTTATATCCCACGTTGGAGCAAACTTCAAATAATCGGAAAAATGAACCATTCCATCTTTTGCTTCAATGCCAAACTCTCTTGCAATTTTTTGAATGATTGCCGTTTCTTCTTTTTTCAAGCTTTCATATGCTTTCTTTGCTTCCGCCAACGCATATCTTCTCACAAGATATTCGCTTTCTACAGCTGCAACAATTAGGCGGGCGAGAGGATATGAAAAAATTTCCATCATGCATTCTATTTCATCGAGCAGTGCTTTCTCTTTTATTACTCCATATTTCAAAGCCTGTTCTACCCTTTCAACAGCTCGTGCTCTTGCCCTTTCATATATTGGCTCATAAAGCACTTCCTGAATATCTATCTTCTCCTTCTTCACCCAATTCTTGGCATCTTCTATGAATGGATATCTTGCAATCTGGCATATTTCAAATTCCACATAAAAATAGGCAGAAGGATATATAAATGTGGAGGGGTGAAAGGCCGTTTAAAATATTTTTCATGTATTGTCTCCCATCATATGAATTACAGATAATTTTAACAGAAAGCTATAAGTATGCGAGTTATTTAATACACTCGTGCATCAACATAAGAGCTGTGGAAAGGAACAACGAGCTTGGCTTCCTTTGCCCAATGGTAGTGTAGCTCCGCATCCATGGTGCGTGAAGTGCGGGGTTGTGAAGAATTTAACAGATGATAGGGCAAAAAAACTGGGCTATTGGATGAATATGATGGCAGAAATAGCCAACTCATATAAGATATCAAAAGCACAGCGCAGACTGGCAGCCATGGAACTGCAATCACATGATGGATTTGATGATGCTTATTCAATGACTGGCGAAGCTCAAAAGCGCATATTTGCCAGCATCATTAAAAAATATTTTGGAATAAACGAAAGCATTACATATTCATTCATCCGCTAGACTGAATTGAGCATTGCGATGATAGGAGGCTGGCGGATGCTTAGTGGGGAGTAGAAAATGAATAAGATTGAGGAAAGAATAATGGAAAAATTCAATATTAGCACAATAAAAGGTATTTTAGAAAAGGAAAATAATATTTTATTTGCTTATTTATATGGCTCATTTTCCAAGTCAGTGGAAAGAAAGGATAGCGATATTGATATAGGGATTTTCGTAAAAGATTTATCTGATATGGAGAAATACTATCCTGAAAAATTAGCTTTAAAAATAGAAAGAATGATTGGGGGCGAGATAGATATCAGGATTTTAAATGATAGAGATATTATATTTCTCCATCAAGTATTGAAATATGGAAAACTTTTATTTTCAAAAAATGAGAAGAAAAGAATTAAATTTGAAACAGATGTATACAAAAAATACATAGATTTCGTTTATTACATGGAAGAATATGATAGAATAAGGCGAAGGAGGATTTTGGCATGATTGATAAATCTCTTATTGAAAGGAAAATTGACATAATTTTGGAGAATCTGAAATATCTTCAGGATGTTAAAGAAATTCAAAAAGATTCTTTTCTTGCATCTTTTGAAAAAATACAGGCAACAAAACATTCTCTCCAAGAATCCATAGAAGCATGCATTGATATTGCCAATCATGTAATTGCTTCGATGGGATTTGAAAGAGCGGAAACATATGCAGATATGTTCGAAAGGCTTGCAGAAAACGGAATTATCGACAAGAAATTAAGAGATAAACTTATGAATATGGCTAAATTTAGAAATCTATTGGTGCATGCATATGGAAAGATAGATATTGAGAGATTATGGGAAATATTGCAGGAAGATTTAGAAGATATC
>JAGGYX010000133.1 GCA_021162305.1 Thermoplasmata archaeon
GGATGGTGGATTTTAAATATCACAGGAAATGTTACATATACAAAAAAGATTGATGAAGAAGAAGAAAAAATTCTTATATCGACGACCATAGAGAAGCTTATGGATGATATTTGGATTAAAGATGGAAAAATAGAAAAAGAAATAGAAATTTTCTTAGGAGAAAATTATCCTATAAAAGATGTTTTTGATAATTTGCCCGAGGTTAGAGCTGGTACCTATAATATAGTAATCGAAGCAAAAATATATAGAGAGGGATGGTGGGGTAGCCAATGGATAACAGCCTCCAAAAAAGAAGTTGGACCAATTTCCATTGGTTAATGTTTTCAATTAATAAACGGGAATTGATGGAACATTATGAAAGAAACTATGTTTTTATAATGGGTGTCTATCCATCTTTAGGAAGGCATTTTATTTTCGAATTTTTGGCTCACCAGCTATCCTTTAATGGGAACTTGAATAAGTGGAAAAATAAAAAATCTTCTTTCTACTGCCTCCGCTGCTGCCTCCTTGCATAAATAAAAAGACTGTCAAGCCCTTCCTTCTCATTTTTTTATTTTTATACTCTTCAGAATAGGGGAGAGAAAAGGAGAAAAGATTAATAGATGCAAGTATTGTAATATAATATGGTAAAAGAAATCATATTTCTTGTTGAAGAAGCAGAAGAAGGCGGATATATAGCCAGAGCTTTAGGACATTCCATTTTTACTGAAGCTGAAAGTATTGATGAACTTAAAAAAATGATTGTAGATGCTGTAAAATGTCATTTTGATGAAAAAGATATGCCTTCTTTAATAAGAATGCATATTGTTAAGGATGAAGTGATTACAATATGAAACTACCTCGTGATATTGGTGGGGAAGATTTAATAAAATTATTGGCAAAATTTGGATATGAAGTTGTTAGACAAACTGGAAGCCATGTTAGATTGAAAAGTGAGGTGATGGGAAAAATTCATTCCATTACAATTCCTCTTCATAAGCCATTAAAGCTTGGCACATTGAATAACATCCTATCTGATGTTGCAGAATATCTTAAAATAAGTAAAAAGGAGTTGGTAGAAAGATTGCTTAAGTAAAAAATTGTAACTTATTCCAGAATAAAAGGCGGTATGCTGTCAAGCCCTTCCTTTCATTTTCCATAAGGCGAAATAGTTAAAAGCATATTCTATTTTCATGCCATGCAAGATAAATACGAAGAATGGGTTAAGAATTTTAAATGGGATGTGCCAGAATATTATTCAATAGCTGACGTTGTTGACAAGCATGCAAAGGATAGAAGCAAGATTGCAATATATTACGAGGATGCCTCTGGTAGGAAAGGCAAAATGGCTTACTGGGAATTGCGCGATGAATCAAATAGATTCGCAAATTGGTTACGTAGCCTGGGAATGAAAAAAGGAGATAGAATAATGGTTGTTTTGCCCCGCATCCCAGAAGTTTATGTGAGCCAGATAGGAAGCTTTAAGATTGGAGGCATAGTTGTTCCCTGCCCGGATATGTTGAGAGCGAAGGATATAGAATATCGTGCCAAGAACTGTAATGCGAAAACAATAATTGCTTCTATAGATTCAACGCCTTTTGTTGATGAAGTTAGAGATAAAATACCAGTTGAAAACTACATTGTTGTGGGTGGCGAGAAAGAGGGGTGGCTGAGCTATGAAAAGGAATTGCATCGCTATTCTCGCAATCTTGAAAAAGAAAAAATAAAAGCTACTGATATCATGACCATAAATTACACATCTGGAACAACTGGAGAGCCAAAAGGAGTCATGCATAACCATGCATGGATTTATTGTATGGCAAAAACTAACGCAGTATATTGGTGGAATGCCCAACCTCATGAATTGCTTTGGACTACTTCCTCGCCTGGATGGGCAAAATGGTTCTGGAGTCCAATAGGCGTTGCTCTCGCTGTTGGAGCATCGCATCTCATATACAATGGCAGGTTTAATCCAGCTAAATTTTTATCATTGATGGAAAAATATCGTGTTAACAGGTTATGTGCTACACCAACTGAATACAGAATGTGGGCTCAGGAAGATTTGGAAAGCTATGATTTGTCAGACATGAAAAAATTTTTGAGTGCCGGTGAAGCTTTAAACAGGGAAGTTATAGATAGATTCTACAAAGCGTATGGATTAAAAATTTATGAGGGCTATGGCCAAACGGAGACAACTGGCTTGGCATGTAATCACGAGGGCATTGAAATCAAACCAGGGAGCATGGGCAAGCCGATGCCAGGCAGCAACTTAAAAATTGTTGATGAAGAAGGCAATGAATTGCCTCGTGGCCAAATAGGACAGATTGCAGTTCCGATAACTCATCCAGGCTTAATGGTTGGTTACTGGAATGGAAAAAGTCTGGAGGAAATTGCTGTAAATGGGCTTTATTTGACAGGTGATTTGGCAAGGATGGATGAGGATGGCTATCTGTGGTTTGAAGGAAGGGCGGATGATGTTATAAAGGCATCTGGTTATCGCATTGGACCTTTTGAAGTGGAAGATGCACTGGTAAAACATCCCGCTGTTATGGAAGCTGCCGTTGTAGCATCGCCAGATAAAATAAGGGGCAATATAGTAAAAGCATTTGTTGTTCTTGCAAAAGGATATGAACCAAGCGAGGAATTGATAAAAGAATTGCAGGAATTTGTTAAGCAGGAGACAGCGCCATATAAATATCCAAGAGAGATAGAATTTGTGGACAGCTTGCCAAAAACAATAAGCGGAAAAATAAGAAGAGTGGAGTTAAGGGAGAGAGAAAGAAAAAGAAAGCTTGAGATGTGGGCAAAAGAAGAGACTAATCAATCCAGTTAATAATGCCCGTCATTGGCTTTCTTATCGCCGCCTTTGGAATTCTTGCAGGATAACCAAATGCCAAGCATGATGCAATGACATAGCCTTCAGGCAGACCTATATCCTGCATTATCTCTTTATTCAATTCCAGAAATTTTGCAAATCCAATCCAGCAGCTTCCTACGCCCATGCTCCAGGCGGCGAGCATCATATTCTGGGCGGCACACGAACACGCTTCAATGTTGAAAACCAATGGCTTTGTAATTATGAAGATTACAGCAGGAGCATCATAGAATATAATGTCCTTGCTTGAATTTGCTACCGCTTTAAGAAAAAGAAATGTATCAGCTTCTTTCAATTCAGGATATCTTCTTTGCCATTTCCATTTATTTTTCAAAATTTTTTTTATTTGCTTTTTTACTTCTCCTGATAGCTCTTTTATTTTTTGCCTATTTGTTACAACAATGAAACGCCATGGTTGCCTATTCTCGGGAGAAGGGGCATATTTCCCTGCTTCGATAATACTCTCAATAACATCCTCTGGTAGCTTTTTTTCTTCAAAATTTCTTATGCTTCTTCGCTCTTTAATGCATTTTATGATTTCATTTTCCATATTTCTAATGTAGTTTGCATTTAATAATAATTTGGAAATCATAAGAAAAATTTTTAATGCATCTGGTATTTTAAATTAAGATGGAAGATATTGTGAAAGAGCTTGAAACAAAAAAAATTGAATTGAAGAAAAAACTATATGAGGCAAAGGAATTAAGAGAAAAATTAAATGAAGAAACAAAGCAATTAAGAAATAAGAAAAATGAGTTGAGCAGGCAAATAGAGAAATATAAGAAAGAAGGGTTAATGCATAAGGAGAGGAGAGATGAAATAAATAAGCTTGTTGCTAAATCGAAAGAAAAGAGAAAAAAATTGAATGAGGAATGTAAGAAAATAAGAGAGGAAATAAACAGGATAAGAAAAGAATATTTCCCAAATCAAACCCCTCTGGAAGTGTTAAAACAAAAAAGAGATGCCCTTGAATTCAAGCAGATGACCCAACAACTCAGTAAGAAAGAAGAGGAGGAACTTATCCAGCAACTTGCAAAATTAAATAAGGAAATAAGGGAAAGAGAGAGCATACTCGAAAAGGATGAAAGACTCAGAGAATACGTCGAAAAAGAGAAAGAACTAAAGAGAAAAAGCGATAAAGAGCATGAGAAAGTGCAGGAGCTGGCGGAGCGGGCGCAACGCGAGCATATGGAGATGCTCGAATGCCTGAAAAAATTGAGAAAATTGAGAAAGGAATTCAAAAAAGTTGAGCGGGAGTATATAATGAGCAAGATAAATGCTGATAGGGCACACAGAGAATTTGTTTCATATATACAGCAAATAAGAGAAATTGAGAATAAAATGAAGAATATAAAAGAGAAGGAGAAAATTGAGAAAATTGAGAAAGAAAGGAGTGTTTTGCAGAAAAAGGCTGACGAAATATATGAGAGATTTAAGAGAGGAGAAAAATTATCTACCGAAGATTTAATGCTTCTGCAGAAAGCTGGTTTAATTTAGCTATCTTTTCCACGGTGGGAGCGGGCAAAAAAACTCGCTCCAGAATTCTATATGGCATGCAGTCTCTTTTCCACATATTTTTATTTCTTTTTTAACTTCATCTATATTTTTACCCAAACTGAGTTCATTCAATTTATCTTTTAAAAGGTGCTCTGCATTAGTATATTCCCTTTCAATTTTAGCCCATATTCTCCCGTCTTTTTCAAAAATTCTTTCCCCCCATTTCATCTTAAATTTTTCAACATGCTTCTTTGCTTTCAGAGGGGGACCCATATGGACTTTTTCTTTCTCAATCTTCTTTGAACGCAACTCAATTAAAACAAAAGCCTCTTTATTGGTATGCCATACCTTTCTTAATGGCTCAAAATCATATTGAATAAATAAATTTTCAAGACTTTTTGCAGCCTTTTTCAATTGAGGATATAATATATCATCTATGACAGATGGTTTTTTAAAACATATTCCAACAAAATTTTCCAGTTTTTTTTCAATTTCCTCTATAGAAAGTTTTGGTGGGGCATTAGGAAAGAAAAATTTGATGCTTGGTTTCTTCAAAAAATCTCTACACGCCTGTATAAAAATATTTAATTTTTCATCTGCCACGGCGGCAGCAACATTTCTGTTTGCATCCACAGGGTCAATAAAAACAAATCTTTCTGGAAATTTTTTCCTGCCACCATTCAATTTCAAAAATATTTTTCCTTTCCATTTTGCAGCATTTTTCACAACTTCAACAAAGCCACCATATTTTATTATAAGAAGCTCTGCAAGATAACCAGAAAAACCCTCTATTTTTGCCTCTGCTCCATAACATCCTATTCCCTTTAAAAATTGTTTTAATAGCCTTGTTTCATCCTTCATTTTTTTGTTCATGCTATTTTTTACAAATTGCGTATGAAAAGGGGTTCTATCAACAGCACTTTTCATTTCCTCTATTCTTTTAATTTTATAACATGGAACTATATCAACCTGATAATGTTTATAGAATCCCCTAATATAAGGGTGTTCAGCATATTGTATTCTATGCTTATCTAAAATTTTTTTCCCTATTTCAACTACGATTTCTTCCATTTCTTTCTTTTCATAATCTCTTGGAAAAAGAATAAAAAAATCAACATCAAGCGAATTTTTCAAATAAGTTCCCTTTGCCACAGAGCCAACAAGCATTAATTCCGCATCGGAAGGAAGCCACTTTTTTATTTTTTCCTCTAATTCATTTACTATTTCTCTCAATTTTCTTTCTTCTTCTTCAGATGGTTTTATTTTCTTCAAAACTTCTTCCATAATATTCATAATTTTATCTCTTCTATGGTTTCATATATTGGTCCTTCTGGTCGCAATATACTTTTTTTAAGGCAAATTTTCATGCATTCAACTTCCCCAAAATTTTTTTCTTTATGCTTTTCAATAAATTTTTTAATTTCTTCTTTTCCTTCCTTGCTTTTTATTCTTGCTATTGTAATGTGTGGCGTAAATTTCCTCTCTCTTTTAAAACCATATTTTTGCAGCTCTTCCTCAAGGTGAAAAGCAATTTTTTTTGTCTGTCCCTCATCCTTAAATCCAATCCACAATACACGCATATAATCCATACTCGGAAATACCCCTAATCCGCTTAAAGAAGCTTTGAATGGAGTTATTTCTTCAACACTTTTTTCAATGGCTTCTTTTATTTTTTCTATCATATCTTCTCCAATTTCTCCCAAAAATTTTAATGTGAGATGAACATTCTCTGGTTCAACGAGCTTAAATTTACCTTTTATTTTTTTAAATTCATCCATCAATTTAATTATCTCATCTTTTTTTCCAATATCTATTGCTATAAATGCCCTCATCTTTTTGCTAACATATCCTGTAATTTAAAATTTACTTTTATGCTCTTATCCTTTTACCAATTTTTCAAATTCCTTTTCCATGTCTTCCTCAATTCGTTTAAACTGCTCTTCGTATTCTTCATTTGGTATTGTTTTCATTCTTGCTATCGCTTCCCTACATTTTAATTCCTTCAATTTTTCAAAATCTGTTCCTTTGGATATGGCATCCTTCATTAAATGGTAGAACTTTATCATTATACGAAGCATTTCATATTGTTTCTTATACGGGCAATATGTATCAATATCATGATAGGCATTTTGCTGTAGAAAATCCTCTCTTATAACACGCGCTCCTTCCAGAATTATTCTATCGCTTGCTGGCAGGGCATCTGGACCAACAAGGCGAATTATTTCCTGCAATTCCTCTTCCTTTTGAAGTAACGCCATTGCTTCATTTCTCAAATCAAGCCAGTTTTTAGCAACATTCTTCTCCCACCATTCCTTTACTCTATCCAAATACAATGAATAGGAGCGAAGCCAGTTTACTGATGGAAAATGTCGTCTGTCAGCTAAATCAGAGTCAAGAGCCCAGAATACTTTAACGATACGCAATGTGTTCTGCGTTACTGGCTCGGAGAAATCGCCGCCTGGCGGGCTGACCGCTCCAATAACAGATATGCTTCCTTCTCTTTCTCTTCCTGATATAACCTTAACTCTTCCAGCTCTTTCATAAAATTCTGCAAGACGGGATGCAAGATATGCTGGATAGCCTTCTTCGCCAGGCATTTCTTCCAGCCTTCCAGAAATTTCACGCAATGCTTCTGCCCATCTGCTTGTGGAATCTGCCATTAAAGCCACATCATATCCCATGTCGCGATAATACTCTGCGAGTGTAATTCCAGTATATACGCTTGCCTCTCTTGCAGCAACAGGCATATTTGAAGTGTTGGCTATTAAAATCGTTCTTTCCATTAAGGGATGCCCTGTTTTTGGATCTTTAAGTTTTGGGAAATCTCGCAATACTTCTGTCATTTCATTACCTCGCTCTCCACACCCAATATAAATAATGATGTCGGCATCACTCCATCTTGCCAGCTGATGCTGTGAAACAGTTTTTCCTGTTCCAAAGCCACCTGGTATTGCTGCTGTCCCTCCTTTTGCTATTGGGAAGAAAGTATCAAAAACGCGCTGCCCCGTTATTAAAGGCACAGTAGGCGAGAGCTTTTCTTTAAATGGGCGTTGCTGCCTTACAGGCCATGTTTGAAGCATTTTTATTTCTTTTTCCTCTCCATTCATTTTCACTCTTGCAATGGCATCTTCTACTCTAAATTTTCCTTCTTCAATCTCTGTTACAACTCCACCAATTCCCAGTGGAACCATTATGCGGTGCTCAACAATAGGGGTTTCTTTAACAACGCCTATTATGTCTCCTCCCTTAATTCTATCATTTTTCTTTACTTTAGGAACAAATTCCCATTTTTTCTTCCTATCTATTGAATGAATTTCTATACCTCTTGTGACAAATTCGCCTACCATATCCATTATCTTCGGCAAAGGGCGTTGAATCCCATCATATATGGAAGCAAGCAAGCCGGGAGCAAGCTCAACAGCGAGGGGCATCTCAGTATTTATAACAACATCTCCAGGCTTTAGACCAGTGGTATCCTCATATACCTGTATCGTCGCTTTATCTCCAACAAGCTCAATTATCTCTCCAACAAGCTTTTCCTCTCCCACTTTAACCAGGTCATACATCTTTGCTCCTTTCATCTGGCTTGCTTTCACCACTGGGCCAGCAACATCAATTATTTTTCCTTTCATTTTAATCCCCTACATCCACTCCTATAGCCCTTATAATAATCTTCCTTATGGTATCCTCCTTTTCTATCTCTTCTCTACCAGGGACTTCCACTATTACAGGCTTATCATGTATCAAACGGAAATATAAAATTTTATCCTTAATCTTTTCAGCATATCGCTCTTCTATCACAACTAAATCCACCTTCTCAACCATTTCATCAAACTGCTTTTCTAGATTTTCTTTCCCTCCTGCGACCTCGCAGTAGGCGGCGCCCGCCAGCCTCATTATCGTTACCATATCCTCACTCCCTATGCACCCTATTTTCATTCAACCACCACTAATTTTTTTGCCATATCCTGCATTTTTTCTTCCACTGCTTTAACAACAATTTTTAAATTTCTTGCTTCAAACTCTTTCTCAACGATGAATCGTATGCCTGGTCCAATTCCAAGCGGGTCATCGTTGGCTATTTCTCTTGCAATCTTTAAAATTTGGCAATCGAGAGCTTTTTCAAAGGCAATAACCCCATATTTCTCAAAATCTGCAACAGCATTCTTCAGCCCATTGAAATATGAGGTGTCTTCAACCATTGAGACAATCTCATTAACATGCTCGACTTTCATAAGCTCTTCCAATTTCCATGCTGGCAATTCCCCGCCCTCGCCATATAAATAGATTGGCAAATTGTAATATTTTCCTCTTAAAATTGTCTTCAAATTTAAAATATCAACCAAGCTCTTTACAAATCTATCAATGCTTTTTTTATAACTTTTTGGAATCTTTTCATCATGCAAAAATTCTATTGCCCTCTTTTCCACATCTCTTTCTATTTCCTCAATGCTTTTCTCTAAATTTATTTCCCAGCCATATCCTGCCATTATATTCTGTGCATTTTCCTTATTTGCTTTTATTCTTTCTATCATTTCCCTATTTTCTTCAAGCATAGCCTTATTTTCTATTTCTCTTTCTTCTTTCAAAGCCAAAATTGCTTCTTTGACTGCATAGCTATCAATTTTTTTCATATACGCAGTATAAAACAATGCAACATTTTTTGGCGAATCATTTCTTGCCATTTTTATTATTTTAAACAAACTTTCATCGATGCTATGCTGAATTTCTCTTGCATTTTCTCCTTTCAAAATGAAATCCCTGCTGACAATATTATTTTTTAATTCCTCTAAGCTTTTTGCTTCGAGCAATCTTACAATTTCCTTTTCTTTTAAAAAAGTTATTGGAATTGCTGAAAATTTTGCATTTGAATAGGAAAACTTTGAAAGATAGAATAGAGGTGGGAGAATCTTCACTCCAACTGCTATTGAAACAGCAACCCCAATCAAAGCAAATATCATTGTTTCCATAGTTTCTCAGCTATTTTTATTCTTATCTCATCTCTTCTTCTTTCCAACAAAGCATCAAAAGTAGAATTTATTTCCTTGCTTCCATCTTTGCTTTTTATTATGACCCCTCCTATGGCATCGATTTTACCTTTAACTTCTATGCCCATTTTCTTTGCAATCTCTTCATCTTCTTTACGGGATGCAAGAATATATCCATCTTTCATTTCCTTGATAGCTTCTTTTAGAATCTTTTCAATAAATTTTTTGTATTGACGAGATGGAAGCTTTTTCAATTCTTTTTTTATTTCCTCTATACATTCATTTATCAATTTTTCCTTGGCTTCAATGATATATTTATTTGCATTTCTCCTTGCCATCGCAAGAATTCTTCCTTTTGTCGTCTTCGCTTCTTTCTCTGCTTTTTTTATTATTTCTTCTGCCTCTTCATTTGCTTCTTTCTCTGCTTTTTTTATTATTTCTTCTGCCTCTTCATTTGCTTTCTTTATAATGCTTTCTACTTCTGCCTTAGCATTGCTTTTTATTTCCTGTATTAAATCTTCTATTGCCATTTTACAACAAATTCAAACTACTCATCAGCAATATGGCAACAAGCAATCCAAAGATGGCTATCGTTTCTGGCATGACTGTAAATATGATTCCGCGGGCAGCAACATCAGGATTTCTTCCGAGAGATGCTATAGATGCAGAAGCAATGCTACCCTGATTTATTGCGGACAAGCCGGTCAATCCAACTGTTAATCCAATTCCTATTGCGGCCGTTCCAAGCCAAGGTGTGAGCTCTGTTTTTGCAGTTCCTCCAAGTAAGCCAGCTCCCATCATAAGCAATATAGCAGTAAGCAATCCATATACAGACTGGGTCATTGGCAATACTTGTAAAACAAGTATTTTTCCGAATAGCTCTGGTTTTTCAGCAGTTACAGCCACACCTGAGCTTCCTGCAATGCCCAGTCCGATGGCAGAGCCAATTCCTGCTATGGCAGTAGCAAACATGCATCCAAGTATTATATTTGCTCTTGCATTTCCCTCATCGCCGGAATCGTTTCCATCTGCTGCTAATGCTGGCAGTGCAAACATTACCAACATTCCCAACCCAATTATTATTGCTTTTCTCATTTTATCTCCTCCGTATATTTTCTGGAAATTGAAAAGGGCTTATATCTTTTTCCACCCCCCTCATAAAAACGGTTGAAAAATTCAACATATTGCAGGCGAAGAGCATGAATTGCAGCTCCTAAGGATTGTATCATTAAATTTGCAAGATGGGTTATTATAAGGATAACAGGGATTAAAATAATTCCGATATATGGGACAATATTTGGAAGCAATTCAGCAACAATATTGAAAGCGAGAGCCATTCCGGCGGTGGCGAGCCCCAAAGCGAGCAGGCGGGCATAAGAGAGCCAGTCTCCCACATAGCCGGTTACATCAAAGAAGCCTAATGCTCCCTTTTCCTTAAATAGAATAGCCAGACCAATAACTGTGAGTGCATAAGCAATGATTTCCTCCATTCCATTAAGGCTCCAGAGGGCAAGCAGACTGGAGCCAATAAGCATACCTCCTCCAATTTGAAGTAAAAACCATGGAAATTGCTCAATCAATATTGCCTTCTTATGCTTTCTTTTAATATTCTGGATTACCCCCAGGATAAAGCCCATGTTAAGATGAATTAAACCAAGAAGCAAAGCAATGCCCAGAATTATAACAGGCTTATGAATCGCATCTATGGGCAATTCCACGCCAGCTATATTCACATGATATAATGTTTTATTTGCATCATGATATATAAAGCGAGGAATAAAATCTCCAAAGAAGCCATTGAAAAGAAAGCCTGTGACAAGGTTGCCGAGACCAAGCCATATTCCAATAAATGACCACTGTTTTGTGAATTCACTCCCCTTAAATTTTATATAGGCAAGTAGAGAAAGGAGGAAAATAATTAAGCCATAGCCGGCGTCGCCCAGCATAAATGAAAAGAAAATGATGAAAGAGAATCCAATAAAGAGGGTTGGATTTACCTCATTATATTTTGGGAGAGAAAATAATTCAACAAAAGTTTCAAATGGTTTTGCCCACTTTGGATTTTTCAAATGAATTGGTGCTTCCTTTTCTCTCGGCACTTTTCTTGCATGAAAAGAGCATTTTTTATTCGTTGCTTCTTCCACAATTTTCCTTAATTTTTCAACATTTTCTGTCAGAGCATATCCTTCTATCAAAAAAGTAAAACTGCTTTCTCCAAAATATATCTGAATTTCTTTTTCTTCCTTTTCAATGTGTATTTCTTCTTTTATTGCAAGCAGCTCAATTTTTTTCTTTTCATAGAGTTTTCTCATTTCTTCAATAATTCTTTTTCTTTTTTTCTCTATCTCTTTCAATTCATTTTCTGCTTCTTTTAGCAAATCTTTTGCCAGCCCTTTTCCTTCTATACTTATTTCTTCCATTCTTAACTTGGCAAGCTCTTTTTCCATATATACTGGAGCTACAACCAAAACAGCATATTTTCTCTCCTTTTTTTCTCCAATTGGTTTTGAATATATTGTTACATTCTCTAGTTTTAATGGCTTGTCCGCTATTCCAAACTTTATGATTGTATATCTGGATTTTCCAAGCCATGAAACATCAATATTGAATAAAGAAAGATATTTTAAGGCAGCAACCCTGACTTTCAATTCCTCCTTCGTTTCCTCTATTCTCTCTATCTTTTCCAGATTTTTTATGACAATGCCCTCTATTTCCTCCAGTAACTTTTTTGCATCTTGTATTTTCTCTTTAAAATTTTTTTTCTTTACTTTCAATTTTTTTCTTTCTGGTTGTTTGAATAAGTCTCTCAATTTTTTCTTTCTTTCATATCCTTTCAATATATCGATTATTCTTGCCAGTCTTAGCTCGTAATGGGCGCATTTTTCCACCAATGGATTCATTTTTCCTTCTTCAAAAAATTCATTTTTAACTTTGGTTATCTCCATTAATCCGCTTTCATGCAATTTTTTGATAACATGCTCGCTATCTTTTTTATGTAAAAGAATGCTAATCTTGCTCATCTGGGAAGGCATAATCATTTTACTCAATCAACTTTAAAGCTATTTCATGTGCAATTTCTTTTATTTTTGTTTTTCCTTCATTATATATTCTCTCAGCCTCTCTCTTTCCTTCTTCAACCACCTTTTTTGCTTCTTCTTTTCCAATTTTTTCCGCTTCTTCAACCTTCTTTTTTCCTCTTTTCTTTGCATTCTCTATTATTTTTTCCTCTTCCTTTTTAGCTTTCTCTTTAGCTTTCAATACAATCCACTCTGCTTCTTTCTTAGCTTCCTCTATTTTTTTTATTGCCTCTTCTTCGCTTTTCTTGAGTAATTCAATTTCTTTAATCATTCTTATTGGCAAAGCCAAACATATTTAAATTTTTTTTGCAACACAGCCAATTCAATGCAAAATGTATTTATATCAATTCTGTTAACCAGAATCAATGAAAAAATACATTTACTTCTTTGAAGAAGGGAACAAAGAAATGAAAGACTTGCTGGGAAATAAAGGAGCCCAGTTAGCAGAGATGAGTAGAATTGGTATTCCAGTTCCTCCAGGTTTCATAATAACTACAGAAGCCTGCAGAGATTATTTTAAAAGCGGTGATTTAAACGAAATTTTTGAAGAGGCTAAGAAAGCTGTTAGGAAGCTTGAAGAGAAAACCGGAAAAAAGTTTGGAGGAAGGGAAAACCCGCTGCTTGTTTCTGTTCGCTCAGGGGCACCCATTTCAATGCCAGGCATGATGGATACCATACTAAATCTTGGCTTAACAGACGAAATTGTTGAAGAAATGGCTAAGAAAAATGAATGGTTCGCCTATGATACATATCGTCGCTTTATCCAGATGTTTGGAGAAATTGTTATTGGCATAGAGGGAGAAAAATTTGAGGAAATAATTGAGAGGGAGAAAGAAAAGGAGGGAATAAAGCTGGATCAGGAGTTTTCTGTAAATGCTTTAAAAGAGCTGGTTCAAGAATTCAAAAAAATTGTTGAAATTCCAGAGCCTGAAAAGCAGTTATATATGGCAATAAAGGCTGTATTCAATTCATGGAATAATGAAAGAGCCATACATTACAGGAAAATAAATCGCCTCCCAGATGATTTAGGAACAGGCGTAGTAATTCAAACAATGGTTTTTGGCAACCTTGGAAATGATTCTGGAACAGGAATAGTTTTCACAAGGAATCCTGCAAATGGAGAGAATGAAATATATGGTGAATTTTTATTGAATGCTCAGGGCGAAGACATTGTATCTGGAAAAAGAACACCAGTGCCAATAGAAAAATTAAAGGAAGCCATGCCTCATGTCTATGACGAGTTAAAAAAAGTGGCAAAAAAACTGGAAAGACATTATAGAGATATGCAGGACATAGAATTCACGATAGAAAGGAAAAAGCTGTATATTCTTCAAACCAGAACAGGGAAAAGGACTGCGAGGGCGGCGATAAAAATAGCAGTTGACATGGTGGAAGAAGGAATAATAAATAAAAGGGAGGCAATAATGCGTGTTGATGCAAACTCACTTCAGCAGCTTTTGCATAAGCGGGTGGATGAAAAAGCAAAGCTGGATATAATTGCGAGGGGGCGACCTGCGTCGCCGGGGGCTGCCATAGGAAAGATATGTTTTTCGCCAGATGAGGCAGAGAGGCGAAGCGAGGAGGAAAGCATTATACTCTTTAGAGTGGAAACAAGCCCTGATGATATTCATGGAATTGTCAAATCAAAGGGAGTGGTTACAATAAAAGGAGGAATGACATCTCATGCTGCAGTGGTAAGCCGTGGTCTCGGAATCCCATGCGTTGTGGGTGTGGAGAACATAAAAATAGATGAGGAAAAGGAATTGCTTATTGTAGATGGAAAGAAGCTCGGGAAAAATGATGTTATAACCATAGATGGCACAACAGGGAATATAATTCTTGGAGAAGCTCCTTTGATAGAAACCGGTTTTAGCAAAGAATTGAAAAAATTGCTTAAATGGACAGATGAATACAGAAAGATGAAGGTTATGGCAAATGCAGATACGCCACATGATGCAAAAAAAGCTTTGGAATTTGGAGCGGAAGGAATAGGACTGGGAAGAACAGAGCATATGTTTCTTCAAGCTAATCGACTTCCTGTTGTAAGAGAGATGATACTGGCAGAAAGTAAAAAAGATAGAATGAAAGCATTGAAGAAGTTAAAAGAAATGCAGATAAATGATTTCATCCAGCTATTCAAGATAATGAATGGGAAGCCACTAACAATAAGGTTGCTTGATCCACCATTGCATGAATTCCTGCCAAGTTATGAGGAAATAATGGAAGAAGCCACTGAAAAAGGATTGGATGAGGAAAAGCAAAAATTGCTTGAAAATGTGAAGCGTGTAAGGGAAGCGAATCCAATGCTTGGGCATCGGGGAATAAGACTTGCAATTGTTTATCCAGAAATATATATAATGCAGGTAGAGGCAATAATGAAAGCAGCAATAAAAGCCAAAAAAGAGGGATATGAACCAATTCCATGGATAGAATTGCCAATGGTTTCGCATGTAAATGAGATTAAAGCGATAAAGAGAAAGCTTCAAAAAGCCATGGAAAAGATAATGGAGAACGAAGGAGTAAAAATAGAATATAAAATGGGGGCGATGATTGAGCTTCCAAGAGCTGCTCTTACTGCAGATGAAATAGCAATGGAATGTGATTTTATTTCATTTGGAACCAATGATTTAACTCAGACAACTTTTGGCTTTTCAAGAGATGATGCAGAAGGAAAATTTTTAAGATATTATATCCAAAATCATGTTTTACAGGATGACCCTTTTGAAACAATAGATGAAAAAGGCGTTGGAGAGTTAATGAAAATAGCCATCGAAAAAGCAAAAAAAGCCAATAAAGCCATCCATATTTCGATATGCGGTGAACATGGAGGAGAAGCAAAATCAATAAAATTCTGCAATTCTATTGGCGTCGATGCCACAAGCTGTTCGCCATTCCGCATACCCACAGCAAGACTGGCGGCGGCTCAGGCAGCCATCGAGATTCAATAAGCTTTTTCCCTTTGCATTTTTCATTCCAATCAAAATAAAAACAATCTTATATGCCAATTGTATTTATCAGTGGGAGAGGATGGGGATAATAGAAAAAGCAGCTGAATTAGCAGAAATTATCAGGAGAAAGAAAGACCTTGCTGTAATAGCGCATGCAGATGCAGATGGTGTTGCTGGGGCAGCAATATCAAAATTTTTTTTGGAAAAGAATGACATAGAATATGAACTAAAATTTGTGGATTATTTAAGGAAAGAACTGCTTTCAGAATATAGAGGAAAGGAAGTTTTATTTATAGATGTTGGAAATGGAAACATAGAAGAAATTGAAAGGAATAGGATAGAAGCCATCATAGTTGACCACCATCTTGCCAGCAAATATTTCAAAAATTCTCTAAATCCGTTTCATTATGGAATAGATGGAGGAGAAGAAATTTCTGCATCGGGCTTAATGCATTTGATAACGGGAGAAAATGCAGAGATTGCATTAATAGGGGCTGCAGGAGATTTACAGGATAGAAATGGATTGAAAGGATGGAATCGAAGAATATTGATGAAGTCAAGCGTAATTGCAAAAAATGATATAAAATTATATGGAAGGAGCCTGCCCTTATACAGGATGCTTTCTTTTTCTCCCTTAATTCCTCCTTTTTTCAAAAATGTTGGAAGCGTAATCAGATTCTTGAATGAGCTTAGTATAGATGAGAAAAAAACATGGAATGAATTGAGCACGGATGAGAAGAGAAGGCTATTTTCATCTATTGTAAAAATGATGATTATGCGTGGTTATGAAAAAGATGACATAATGAGGTTATATGGAGAGGTATATGAGCTGGATGGAATTGATTTGAGAGAGATAGCATCTGGAATAAATGCAATGGCTAAATATGGGGAATATAGCAAGGCAATTTATGTATGCATTACAGGAAATTATGAGAGAATGAAAGATTTTATCAATGCTCACAGAAAGAATATAAAAATGGGCATAAGATTTGCCAAGGAAAATCTGAGCGAGGGAATGAAAATAAAATATTTCCATGCAGGCAAAAAAATAAAAGGAAGTATATTGGGCACTATCACAGGAATGCTTCTTGAAGGAGAAAAAATAGAGAAGCCAGTTGTTGGAATGGTGGAAAATGAAGAAGAAATAAAAATTTCAGCAAGAGCACCCAAAAACATGAATGTTAATTTAAGCATAGCCATAAGAAATGCAGCCAGAGCAACAGGCGGACATGGCGGCGGGCACAAAATGGCAGCTGGCGCAACAATTCCAAAGGGATATGAGGAGGAGTTTTTAAGATTTTTTGAGTTGGAGATTGCCAATCAATCCTCAATTCTATAAATTTTCAGCAGTTTGACCCTGAATGTAACATTTTTTCCAGCAAGCTCATGGAAGCTATAACCAAGCTGTTTCAAATTGTCTCCAACATAAAGTTGTGGAAAGTTTTCAAATATTCTTGGAAGCGTGATAATCCTGTCAAAATATTCTGTCCTGTTTATTTCCTGTGTTGTTTCATTTTCTCCATATTTCAGCCATACTGTTATTTTATCCTCTGTTACATTCAAAACCTTACCCGGTATTTCATAATTTCCCCAGTAGATTGTGAAATTGCCCAATGGTGGCGTTGTTGTAATCCATATTTTTGTATCATTATAACCTACGCTGCTTGCATTCTCCCACCACGGAAATACTGTAATATTGTGTAATTTATTCGGCGTTACTTTTAGAGTGACATTTGTTTCATTGAATGAAATGACCTCTGTCGCATTTTTCCATAGCCAGTATGGCTGTGTTATTGGCTCGCTATACCAATACTGAGGCATTGTAAAATTTTGCCCTATTTTTGGGATATATTTCAGAGTCAGCGATTCATTCTCGCTGTCTATTTTAACAATTTCGAACTCTGCTTTAAAACCAAAAATTGCAGAAGTATTGAATTTTATACCTTCTACAACTTTTTTTCCAAATGCCTCGCTTGCATTAAGCTTTATTATCTTTTCTTCCCCTTCCTTCATTCCAAGCAATGCCTTATATAAGCCTGTTATTTCTGGCACCTTTACCCTTTTTATTGTTCCAATATCAGAATAGCTCCATCCTTCTGGATATTTCTTGGGAATGTCTTTTCCCATATATATTTTTAGCTTAACGAGCGTGTGATTTTTCTCATCAAAAGGCGTGGTATAGCTCACATTTTCTCCTATAAAAGATGAATCAAAGACAGTGCCATTTTCAAAATAGCCAATGTAATATATTTCTGCGAAATCCCCCTTTTGTAATGAAAGAGGCTGACTTTCCTTCCATATATCATATGCATATATTCCTCCAGCCACGCCAATTATTATCGCCAGCGCTATCAATCCTTTAAATAATTCCTTCATTCTATCACCCTTTTCATAAATTCTTCAACCCTATTAAATGCTTCCTCTATCACTTCTAAAGGAGGCAATATAACAGCTCTAAAATGATTTTTTCCATATACTGGACAGAAGCCAGAGCCATGAACAAATAAAACATGGGCATTTTCCAGAACATCAAGAACAAACTCCTTATCACTTTTCCATTTGTTTGTTTCAATTTTTGGAAATATGTAAAATGCCCCCTGTGGCTTGGTCGTCGAAAGCCCGTTAATTTCATTTATTCTTTTATATGCAAAATCTCTTCTTTTTCGAAGCTTATTCACCATCTCCACAATATGTTGCTGGCTTCCCCGCAGGGCGGCTATCATGGCTCGTTGGGCTACTGAGCTGGCACAAAGCCTTGCTCTTGCTATTCTAAAAAACGCATCCTTTACTTTATCCAGTTCTCCATTTGGATTGTTAAATATTGCATATCCCACACGCCACCCTGGAACGAGATAAACTTTTGAGAAGCCATTGAATGTTATTATTGGCATATCTTTGGCAAGGGAAGCTGTTGAATAATGGCGACCTTCGAAAACAATATCATCATATATTTCATCAGAAACAACAATAATGTTGTTTTCAGCTGCTAAATCAAGTATCTCCTTTATAACTTTTGGTGGATAAAGAGCCCCTGTAGGATTATTTGGATTTATTATTATGATTGCCTTTGTCCTTCTATTTATTTTCTTTCTTATGTCTTCAACATCCGGTTGCCAGTTTTCTTCTTCAATTGTGGCATATGGAACAGGCTTGGCGCCATGAAAAGATGTAATTAAATTATATGGAGGATATGTTGGACCCGGCACAAGCAGCTCATCCCCAGCATTTAAAACAGCTGCCAGAAACATCTGCAATGCTTCTGTAACACCTGTTGTAACACATATGTCGTCTATATCATAACCCATTCCATTTCTTTTCTTTTCCCTCTTTACAATTTCCTCTCTTAATTCCTCATATCCTTCAGAGGGAGCATATCCGTTATAACCATCTAAGGCAGCCTGATATAATGCTTCTTTTATATGGTGGGGAGTATCAAAATCATAAGCAATTGGATCTCCAATATTCATTTTTATTATCTTTATTCCATTTTTCTCAAGTTTGCGAGCAGGAACTAAAACTTCTCTAATTGCATAGGCAATTCCGCCTGATTTTTCAGATGGCTCAAACATAGCTTGCATATAGCAACGAAATATATATTTAATGGTTTTGGCGAACCTCTGTTTTCCTTGTGTGAATATATCCAATATACTTCTTGCATACCAATGTTCTAATTTTCTTGATGCATGATCTTGTCTAACGTTTCGGATGTATGGGAAGGCAAATCTTAACTTGTTTGTTATACTTCCTCGATATCTTTAACAATCATTATCATTATTTTATCTCTATGCGTTCTCCAGTTACCATGTAATGAACTTTTTCGGCAATCTTGCATGCATGGTCTCCGCATCTCTCCAAATAACGAGCGATCATCATATAGTGTGCACATCTTGTGATGGTGGATGGATTTTCCATCATATAAGTAATGCATTCTCTGAATATTGACCATCTCAGCGCATCTAAAGTATCATCCCTCTCCTCAAAATCCTTTATTAGAGATATATCCTCTGTCTCAAATGCTTTCAATGCATCGTCTATCATCTTGCACACCATCTCTGCCATATACGGAATTTCAACAAGTTTTGCCACATGCGGCTTGTCGCTTAATTCCTTGGCAATATTTGCTATGTCTTTACCATATCTTCCTATCCTGGTTAAGTAGGTGATGGTCTTCAAAATACAAGCCACGGTTCGCATATCTTTTGCCATTGGATGATACAGTGCTATAAGTTGCAGGGTTTTTCCCTCTATCTCTACATCCATGTCTGCAAGCTTCTTCTTCTTAGAAATGACCTTTTCAGCAAGCTCGACATCTTGCTTTTTCAATGCCTCCACGGAATCGTGGAGCATCTCCTTTGCAAGTTCACCCATCTCGATTACCTTTCTCTTCATTTTTTTCAAATCTTCATGCAACCTATCCATTTTACCCCTCTTATACCAATATTCCCGTTACATATTTTTCCGTCAACTCGTGTCTCGGCTTTTCAAAAATCTCTCTCGTTGGTCCAACCTCCACCAGCTTTCCGAGGTAAAGAAAGCCAACATAATCACTTACCCTTGCGGCCTGCGCCGGCTCATGGGTTACGAGAACAATGGTGTAATCCTTTTTCAATTCAAATAGCAAACTTTCGATGTTCTTTGTTCCCATCGGATCTATATTTGCTGTAGGTTCATCCATGAGCAAAATCTTTGGTTTTAATGCAAGAGCCCTGGCTATAACCAGACGTTGCTTCTGACCACCACTCAAACTTGATGGATAATCTTCCAGTCTGTCTTTTACTTCATTCCATAATGAAGATTTCTCAAGTGCCCATCTCACCCTTTCGTCCATCTCTTTCTTACTTCTTACAAGATGATTCAGCTTCAAACCTATGGCTACGTTATCATATATTGTGAGATGGGGAAATGGATTTGGATACTGAAAAACCATGCCAACCTCCCTCCTTACATCGATTGGATTCACATCATCTGCATAAATGTTTTTTCCAAAGATCATGACTTTCCCTTCTACCCTTGCATCCTTATTGAGCTCGAGCAATCGATTGAAGGCTCTGAGAAGGGTTGATTTTCCGCAACCGCTTGGTCCCATTAAAGCAAATACGGTGTTTTGTGGTATCTTCAAATTTATACCCTTGATAACCTCATTCTCGCCATAGTAGATTCTCAAATTCTCTGTCTCTATCGCATATCTGGTTTTCACAGTTTCACCTCCCTTAAACTGAGCCTCACAGGTATGAATATCAGAAGGAAGATTAAAAGCAAAACAAGAGATGCTCCCCATGCCATTGCATGATCAGCCTTACTCGGGCTCTGGACGAGAGTGTATATGAGCAGGGGAAC
>JAGGYX010000200.1 GCA_021162305.1 Thermoplasmata archaeon
TAAGAATATTTGGGATTCCCCCATTTGAATTTGGGAGGGATAAAGAAGCATGTAGTATATAACAAAAATTCTATGGTCTTGACGCATGTCTATTTACATTTTTCGTTCGGGAAGTTGGGTATAAGAAAGGTTAAAGAGATTGATAGGCAGATTGTAAGGAATGCAAGAGATCCAAGAAATTGGGGAATAGCAAAATCATTTGTCATGGCTGCAAAGTATGCGGGAGTTGATATAACCAATGAGGAGGAGATGAAGAAATTCATGGCGTTTTATAACCTGCGACAACTTGCAAAGTTAGAAAGAGATAAAAGTAAAACCCCCAAAACCAAATCTAAAAAATATAAGGTAGGAAGAAACGACCCCTGTCCTTGCGGTAGCGGTAAGAAGTATAAGAAATGTTGTGGCCGATGAGATGGTCATAAATTCTAAAAATCAGGAGGAATGAAAATTATGCATAAGAAAAGTATTAGCCACTTAATGGGTCACATAGCATATATTGGTTTATATGGAGTGATGATAATCTCTACCATTTTTCTTTACAATTCTGCCAATTTAGTGGAATTACTATATGCGGGATGGATAATTATGGCATTTGGAATTATTTTTCTATTGTGGTCAAGCAAATCACGAAAAAAAGGGCACGAAGAGGGTATTGGAGTTGTTGAAAGTGGGATGTATGCTTTTGTTCGCCATCCTGAATTCCTTGGTCATATCCTGATAATTTTTGCTCTGGTTATTATTTCACAGCACTGGATCAGCTTGATTGTTGGCACAACCTTAATTATTCTACTGTGTCTTGCCATGATAGAAGAAGAAAAGAGAAACATGGAAAAGTTTGGCGATGCATACAGGGATTATAGGAAAAGAGTTCCGAGGATAAATCTAATAGCCGGAATTATTAAGCAGATATATAGCCAGAGAGAAAATAAAGGTGGATGATAAAAGTTTAAAAATGAGCGGGCTTGGGGACTCTTCAGGGAAAGGATTTTGTGGAAAGTTAGGGTTTTTGAGTTAAGAATTTATGGATTCCTTCATCAGCAACTTTTGCATCGGCAATTGCGGTTACCGCATCTAAGTTTATATTTACAATATCTCCACCAGCAAATACCTTGGGGATGGAAGTCATTCCATTTTCATCTACCTTTACCTTTCTTCTTATGAAATTATTTTTGTATTTCCTCTGCTGGATAGTATAATAAAGACGATGATAAACTTTTGGGGAACTGTTCGCCTATACATCTCCTTTGGGAGCATACCCGAACAGTTGGGATATACTATGTTAAGTGAAATGCCTGCTGTTGCCCTGGGGAGATTTAAAACATCAGAACTCATTAACCATTATAGGAGACGAAAAAAACGGGGAAAAGGTATAAAGAAATGAAGGAAATTACCCATAAGGATTATTTTGAATTCATTAAAGAAAAAACCGCAGTCATAATCGAAGATGTAGAAATAAAACTCCAAAAGAACTGGAACATAAAGTCTTATGCTCCTCCAAAAGATTATTCTCCAGAACGTACAACTGTTTGGAGTTTTCCTGACCGTGGTGACTGGGCAACCCATAAGGGAAACTATAGAGGAAACTGGTCTCCATATATCCCTCGAAATCTTATTTTGAAATATACACAGAAGGGAGATTGGGTTCTTGATCAAATGATGGGAAGTGGAACAACGCTGGTTGAAGCAAAACTGTTAGAAAGAAACGCCATCGGTGTGGATATAAATCTTGATGCTGTCATGGTCGCACGAGATCGTTTAAATTTCTCATATAACCCACTTTTCCCAGAATATAAAGAGCCCATAATAAAAACATATTGGGGTGATGCGAGAGATTTAGATAAAATTGATGATGAAAGCATCGACCTTATAGCGACACACCCACCTTATGCCAGTATAATTTCATATACAAAGAAGAAAAAACTCAGCGATGATTTATCGCAATTACCGTTTGAAGAGTATCTTAAAGAAATGCAGAAAGTGGCTGAAGAATCGTTTAGAGTATTAAAACCTGGCAAAATATGCGCGATTCTGATAGGGGATACAAGAAAACACAAGCACTATGTGCCAATTGCGTTTAGGGTTATGCAGGCATTTCTTGATGTAGGCTTTATTCTGAAAGAAGATATTATTAAACTGCAATGGAATATGAAAACCACAAGAGAAAGGTGGCGGGCTAAAGAGTATGAATTTTATTTAATCGGGCATGAGCATATTTTTGTTTTTAGAAAACCAGAGAATGAGAAAGAATATAAAAGGTATAAGTTCAGTACAAGGTGGCGGGAAAATGGTCAGGTTTAAGGAACTTGGTTTTGAAAACTTTGAAGAATATATCAACCATTTCTTTGATACATTGCTACCTTCAAATAAAACCTATGAATATTTTGTGGATTGGAAAAAAGTTAAAGGTGCTGTTAATAAATATCTTGACGAACTTTCTTTATTAAATTCACTCACAAAAATAGATACCGCAAAACGAGTTAAGCATATGCATTCATTATTGGCTAAATACCCACAGATAGTAGAGGTCATCCCTTTTCTTATAGCTGAGAGAGTTAAAAATGGGAGATGCAATAATAAATGTCAAGTCTGTTTTTAGAACGAAAAGGAAGGATGATGGGACTGCTAAATAATTACTTACCGAATTGTCAAAGAGCGAAATTAAATCTAA
>JAGGYX010000119.1 GCA_021162305.1 Thermoplasmata archaeon
AACATATACGCTTCCATCCCATCCCTGAGAATAGTTTTCGTATATTTTACTGGCAACATTTTCACATTCTATCCAGAATGAGTCAATATATGCATTTATCTCATGAGCATCTTTATAGATTTGTGTTTGTGTTATTTCTAATGTAAATGATATGAGAGCAGATGTTTTTCCTTTCAAATAAGATGTAACGTTTTTTGTAATCTCTGTCCATCCAGAATTTAATTTTCCAGTTGCGATTGCGTTTCCATCTATTGCTATTTTCCATTGAAAAATATCTATATCAGAAGTAACATATACCCTACCATGGAATATGTAATCGTTTTGCCCTTCATCAGGCACATTCAGGCTCTCAGATACCTTTGCATAATATCCTTTTATCCATGCTCTTCCCAACCCATATAGTCCTCGAGCATGTATTCTGTAACATCTATCTCCTTCCAGCGGATCATCAACATATCCCATATCCCATTTCATATTGCCTGATGTAGAATTTTTCCACTCGCCATTGCCTTCAAATTCACAATTTTTTATTCCAGAATATATTTTTCCATACTCTCCATTTTTATTCCCATTTTCTATGGTATCCCAGTATATGTAATAGTATCTTCTTTCATGTGGTTTTAAAGCGCCCTCCATCACCCATATTAAGGTTACATTTGCATTTTTTATGGCATCATAATCATGTGAGAAAACAAGCTCTCTCCCAACACTTCTCAGAGGATGCCATGTTCCATTATCATTTTCATATTCTATAACTCTGACAGAATCTGGATTGAATATTCTTTTGGAAAAAGAACCAGTTTGCATGTGCGAAATTTTATCCATCAAATATGTAAAATTAATGTTGCAGTAAACCATCTTGTTTTCATAAATGTAGCCGCTTCTCTTTCCAAACATTGAAATGGAAATAGGTAGTCGATAATGCCATTTCCCATCCCACCATGTTGCTTTAGATGGCGAGGGCGGAAAGGGGGCATATTGCGGCTTCATTACTTTTATTTCCATGCTTGCTAAATTGTTATCTTCATTTTCTTCATTTATCATGTTATTATAATCAGCAAATACAAAAATTGTATGATTGCCTTCTTCGGCAAGCCAGTAAAGAGTGCCTTTTTTAATCTCACCGGCATTCAATGTAATATTCATGTTATCAACTATTTTATTTCTATCATCAACAAATAATGCAATTTGGAAACTGACAGTTTCTACACCATTGTTTCCTACTGTAAAATTTACAGCTACTTCATCTCCCTCATATATTTTTGATGGAACCTGAATATTTTTCATATAGATATCTGGCTTTGCTGCAATTGAAATATTTGAGAACAGCATTACGAATACGAGCAATACTGCTAAATTTTTGCTTAATGTCACACTCCTTTAATAAAAATTTGGTTATATAATTTATGGTATTGACTTCTCACAGCATTTTCCTTTTATTCCTATAATGCAGACAAAAATGAATCATCACATGCCTTACATTTGGCATTTTCTTTTCTATCTTTTTCGCCATCTTCTCAGATAACGCATCTGCCTCATCATGAAGTCCTTTCACTCCAGGAAATGTTCTGCATATCCTCTCCACTTCATTGTAAAATTCATTGGGCAGAGACATGCCCAGCAGTAAGCGGGCGTTATGGCGTATAAGCTTTACAGCATTGTATGAAATCATGCAGGCAATCAAAATGGAAACAATTCCATCAAATATGTAATGCCCATAGTTAACAAGCAATATGCCTACTATGGCAGCGAATGTAGAAAAAGAATCATTGATACTCTCAAAAAATAAAGTTTTCTCTATAATTTCATTCTTTCTATGGAGAATGAGAGAAGCAATTATGAGAAGGAAAAGAACAGAAAGCTCAATTTCTATTATAATAATGGTGTTTGAATAAGATATGGTTGGAGACAACATCTTTTATTCCTTCCTTGAAAAGTTCAAATACGATTATTGTTATGAACGCCACAGCCACCACAAGAAAGGCAACATTCCTGACCATCTCATGCCCGAGGAGATGGGAAGCATCGCTCGGCTTCCTTGCAATGAATCCAGAATACATCAGAAGAGCTATTTCTGCTATATCAGAAATTCCATGGAGTCCATCAGCAAGAAGTATAAGATATCCAGAAATGAAATAGCCCTATATTTTCATTGAGAGGGTGACAAGATATATAGCAAGTATTTTCCACATCTTGATATCAAATATTTTCCTTATTTAAATTTGCTTTATTTTTTCGACTTTTCTTTAAAGGCTAAATGTTTAAAACATTAGCCTAAATGCGAGATATGTTATCAAAACCATTATTGCTGCATGCCTGAGTCCGCCAATCATTCTCCCTTCTGAAAGTGCTCCAGCAACTATTCCATTTCCTATTGCCTGCGATAATGCCGTGCATACATAGATGAATCTATATGTGTCTATACTCGCTCCTCCAACGCTTACGCCTGCGATTCCTGCTCCGCCCACAGCCTTGCTTGCCTCTATTAGCTTTGGAAGAAACATGCCAGAAAGTATGGCTATGACGGCGAGGAAAACAAAAAATGCAACATATATTATCATAAGATACATTTTCATTTCTGTTTTACGTTCTGCCTGTAATATTTTTATCTCTCTTACATTTTTTGCAGCGGCTTCTATCACATCTGCTATCTTTCCCCCTGTTTCAGATGCTTTTACTACCATTGTCGTTGTCCTTGTAACCAATGGCGTGTTAATGCGTTCTCCAAATCTTCTTAAAGCTTCGCTAAATGGAACACCCCATGATATCTGTACAGCCATTTTTTTGATTTCTGGCGTTAGATAACCATAGTCGCCTTTTGCAGCATTTTCAACAGCTTTTGCCATTGTCATGCCTGCTTTTCTTGATTCAGCTAAATCACGTAAAAATTCGGGGAAGCGCTCTTCCATTAAGTCTATTCTTCTATACTGGGCATATTCATAGAAGCCATATGGTCCAATTAAAACAAGTATTGCAAATATTGCAAAATCAATTGAATTTGAAGAAGAGAGCTTTATTGGACCTATTGAATCTATAGTTCCCATTTGCACCATTATAGCCATTGCTATGAAAATCACAGCTATTACCATAGAAGTGGAAAGAATCAATATTCTGTATAATGTTTGTATATCATATTTTTCTTTTAGCCTTGCTGTTTTTTCAGGCAATATAAAAAGAATGTAAATCATAACTGTTATTAAAATTCCAAGGCTCGAGAAGATTATTGCATATTGCCATGGCAGATAACCAACTTTAACTTTTGGCACTCCCAATATGGAGAAAATGTTTATAATCATGAATATTGCAATGAATGCTACGATTGTTGCATATAATATGTTTCTTCTGAATACCACCTCTTCTTTTACTGTTCTTCCCTTTTCATATATCCCTATTATTGAACCAATGGGAGATGGAAGTTCTCCCCCGCTTATTAAAGAAGCCATCCAGAAAATTATTGCAAGATTAATCATGAATAATGGGTCACCTAACTTTTTCAGCACAGGCATTGCATTTGGAGGAAGATGATATATATCCAGCTGGGAAGCAAGAACCGAGAGAGAGAAAACTATTGCAACCAAGAAAAGAATATAATAGCTTTTGTTCTTCTCGGCAGTTGGAATGGAAAAAACAGTATAGAGCATCAGGATTAAAACCAGGCCAATAAATAAATCAATCAAAGTTCTTGGAATTGCCAGATTAAAGAAAACAATGAAAATATTCAGCAATGTGGTAAATACAAGGAATACAAATGACAGGAGAGAGGAGAAATAATATTTCCATTCTTTTTCCTTTAAGTCTTCAGGAATAAATACAAGCATATCTTCTTTTATTTTCCTCTGAATTACAGAGAATATAAGGAAAAGCAGAATTGTTGAGGCAAGGACAACATTGGATAATGTATAGCTCTCTCTCAACCTTAAAACTATTGATGCTGAGATAAATAAAACCATGAGAATAAAAGCAATCCATGCATATTTTTTCCCTATCATTTCACACCTCCGGTGCCATCGAACTTATTGCCAGCGCAAATCCAAGATGCGAGATTGGCAGCATCACAAATGCAATCAGATATAAAATCAATATGGAATTTGCCCCGCCTCCGCCGACGAGCGTCATAATGGAGAGAATTATAATCAGGAAAAGAGGACCAGCTACAACAACCGTGACATAGCTTTCAGCAAGCACACCAAGTGTATCCAGAAACTCTTTTTGTATTCTTCTATTTTCTCTCATATACTCCTCGGCTTTTGCCAGAAAATAATTTTTAAGGTTGCCACCAGATGTTATTGTTGTTATCGCTCCCTGCAAAAATTCTTGGAATCTTATGGAAGGTGTCCTCTTTACAGCATTTCTTAGAGCAGTTATTATATCAATACTAAAAATTGAAATATCGCGATAAATCCACGCCGCCTCTTTACTCACCTCTCCATATACTTTTTGTTCTCCCAGAGCTTTAAATATTAAAGCAGGGGTGATTCCAGCCGTAGATAAAGCAGCTATAAAATTGAGGGCGTAAGGAAGCTTATTCTCTATATCTTTTTTCCTGGAGTTTGCTTTTGTTTCAGGAATCATAAGGGTTATGAAATAT
>JAGGYX010000050.1 GCA_021162305.1 Thermoplasmata archaeon
GGCCCATCGCTAATCACTACTTTAAATTCTACCATGTTATGGCATTAAATATCCTTTTTAATATTTTTGGCTGTTCCATGTTGGTAACCCGTGATAGAAGCTTCTTTTCAATCAATCAAATGCTTCAATATGTATTCGTGCACCTTATCATTTATACCAATCAATGACATGTGGTCTTCTTTGCCATAGGGCCATGCCTTTCCTGTTAAAATATACAATGGTCTTCCTTCCAAATATGGGCTTTCTGTTGGACACAGTCCATCGGAATAATGTGGAATGCCATCTCCATCAAAATCTTTTGGCACGCCACCGAAAATCCATCCTATATCACCACCAACACCATAATAATCAACTAAAGGACTGCTTTTATATCCCATTGCCTTCAAAAAAGGCGAACCATATATCATATCTGGCACTTGCCCAATCCACCATGGAAATTTTGCATAATTTATTATTTGCAACAGACTTTCATTTATATTTGGTGGAACTCCATGGCATGGTGTTCCGACTGCTATTAAATCGTCTATTTGCTCTGGTCCAATTACAACATCGCCATCGCCATCGCCATACCAAGGCGTGCCTTCGCTTCCACGTATCCAGCTATCATTCCAGTAGTCGACGTCTGCCATATAATGCTCTGCCATGAAACGAGCAATGAGTCCGCCCATGCTATGGGCAACAACGTCGATTGTTTGATTTGGGGGATATCCGTTTAGAACCAGAGCTTTTCTTATTTCTTGACTTACTTTAGCAGCAATCCACGGAATATGATGATTTTCCCATCCTGGCTCGTATTCAAGCCATTGTATGCCCGGCTTAACAACATCAAAATCAAGCAATTTAAATCCATGCTGCAATAATTTTTGTGTGAGATTATACCATGTGAAATTTATTAATGTCTGCGAGCTGGAACCAACCCATCCATGAATCAAAACAACAGGAAAATCACCAGGTTTTTCAGGAATTATTTTAATTTTAACAACATTGCTCTCGCTTCCATTAAAATCCATGCTTCCATTTAAATTTGTTTTATATTTTGCTACGGCATAGATACTCAAATTTTTTTCAGCATTTGAATAGAAAAAAGGTAGCAAACAAAAGCCATTCTCATCGCTTCTTGTATTTTCTTCTCTTATTTTTGTTCCATTGATGAAAAATTGCCATTGAATTGTAGCATTCCTCAAAGGAATCCATATTCTATCGTAGTATGCTATGCTTGCTTTGAAATGGCACGTTTCGCCAGCAATCATTTTCTTTTTATCGCATGATATAATAATTTTTGTTTCATACAACTTTGGACAAATACTTCCATTTATCAATGCTTTCGCTTCTTGCCCTTCATAGATAAATTTTGCAATTATCTTAACTTTATGCACCATTTCATTTACATCAGATGGAGCAATGTATTTTACAGTAAGGTATCCACTTTCATTTGTTTCAGATGGAAAAGGCATGATAAGCTGACCAGTATTTCCGTTTGATTTGACATCCCATTCTATTTTTGTTTCTATTGGAATACCATTCTTTAAAGCTTTTACTTTTATTGTAATGTTTTGTCCCTCCTCAATTTCAAAATCAGGTGGTTGTGCAATCAGCTCCAATTTTATTTTTTCCTCTTCCTTTTTATGTGTATTGCTTATTGCAATTATTGATATTGCAAAAATTAAAAGCACGATAAAAATCACCAGAATTTTTCCTTTTATTCCCATTCCTCAATCCTCTCCTGAAATCTCAATTTTTCTCCTTCTATTTTAATTGGATATTCTCCAGTAACACATCCCAAGCAAAGGTCGTTTTTATCTATTCCTATTGCTTTTGTTAGTCCCTTGATGGAGATATATCCTAAGGAATCAGCATTTATTTCTTTTCTTATTTCCTCAATGCTTTTATTTGAAGCCACTAATTGTTGCCTTGTCGTCATATCAATGCCAAAATAACATGGGGCAATTATTGGGGGAGAAGCTATTCTTACATGCACTTCTTTTGCTCCATGTTTGCGAAGCATATCAACAATTTTACGCATGGTCGTGCCTCTTACTATTGAATCATCAACTATCACAACTTTTTTTCCTTTAACAATGCTCTTAACAGGATTCAATTTTAATTGTACAAGCTGCTGCCTTATTTTTTGGGTAGGCATTATGAATGTCCTCGCAATATAGCGATTTTTCATCAATCCTTCTTCGAGAGGTATTTTAGTTGCACTTGAATAGCCATAAGCATATGTTCTTCCAGAATCAGGGATTGGAATAATAATATCAGCATCAACAGGATGTTCTTTCGCCAGTATCTCTCCCAGCTTCTTTCTTATCTTATATACTTCCTTTCCATTTATTACTGAATCAGAGCGGGCAAAATAGACATATTCAAAGAAGCAATATGCCTTGTGTTTTTTCTTATGGAATACATGGCTTTTATAGCCATTGGGAGTTATTTCTATTAGTTCACCTGGCATTACATCTCTTATTATTTTTCCTCCTAAAGCATCGATAGCAACTGATTCTGAAGCTATAACATAACCATCCGTTATTTTCCCAAGACATAACGGTCTTATTCCATATGGATCTCTCAACCCAAAAACCCTGTTGTTAATCATAAAGGTAAAAGAATAACTTCCTTCAAGCTTTTTCATAACATTTTTTATGGCATGCTCCATGCTATGTTTCTCTTTTAGCTCATCGGCGAGCAGATATGCAAAGCTCTCTTCCTCGCTTCCCTGAATAAAATGATGACCCCTCTCCATTAACTCCTGTTTAAGCTCTTCCGCATTTGTTATTATGCCATTATGAGCTATCGCAAAGTCTCCTGCATATGTATGAAAAATCGACGGCTGGGCATTTTCAGGTATTGAAATCTTTATGGAATAATAAACATGCCCTATCCCAGCATTTCCATCAACAGTTGAAAAATCTATGCCATGAAATGCCTCACTAACGAGTCCAAGCCCTTTATAGGTTTTTATGCCTTCATCAAAAACAGCGATGCCCGCCGCCTCCTGCCCCCGATGCTGCAGGGCGAGCAAGGCAATATATAAGCTGGGAGCTACTCGGTGGCTGGATGCAATGGCAGCAACGCCGCATTTTTCATTCATTTTTTCCAGTTATAGTTTCGAATCCTTTTGCTTCTTCCATATCCACATGCTGCACAGTAGCCCTTTCTTGCATTGAAAGCATGCCTTCCACATCTTCTGCAAACGATGTGTGTTTTCTTTCCCCCAGATTTAGATGGTGTTCCTTTTCCCATTTTATCACGGCGATATATAAATTATATTGTCTCCTCTTACAATAACTTTTTCTATCTCTCTTTTCTTTTCCCCTTCTATATATTCTTCAGCATTTTTGAGTATTAAATTTAAATGAGGATGGTCATAACCTTCGAGTATGCCACGATATTCTCTTCCTCCTTTTAATTCAACAAGCACTCGCTTTTGTAAGCTTGCATGTATGACTTCAAGTGGTTTCATTAAGGTGTAATGTTGTTATGATATTAAAATATTTTTCATTGGATGGTTGGTTAGCCCCCATTGCATGGTATACGAAGACCAAAACGAGGGTAAAGCCACACATATTCCTATTAAGCAGGTCGAGCGTAGCAAGAAAGCCGAAGACTTCCGAAGACTTCTGCACACTGACTTTTATCATGAGTTTTCATGATTCTTTCTCCTTGTCATTCAGAAAATCAAATGAAATATGAACTTCTTCATCCATAACTATTTTGTGTAAAATTGCATCAAGTTTCTGTTTAATCTGTTTAATCTGTTTATCTATTTGCCAAATTCCCGCTTCGGCGGTTATTTTTATATCTTCATTTTCAAAATCTTGTAAATTTAATTTACCCTCGTCATATACAATAGGCTTGTAATAATACTTTGAAATTTCTTCTTTTTTAGCACGAGGAAAATTTGGAATCTTTAATGCCAAAAGTTTTTCTTTGCCTACACTCCCTCCCTGTCCACCAACCGAGATTTTATTAAAAATCCCTTTTTCTTTTAAAAAAGACAAAAAACACCCTATAAAAATATTTTCTATTAAATCTAGTGCCCCTTTCAATTAAGTGATGTTTATTTTTTAAAAATATTTTTAATTCATTTTATTTTACTTCCGAGGGGATGGAAAATGTGTATATATGTAAGGGAGATAAC
>JAGGYX010000056.1 GCA_021162305.1 Thermoplasmata archaeon
ATTCAATTTACAATTGCAACATAACAAGCAACAATGATGATGGCATCTGGCTTAGCCATTCCAACAACAATAGCATTTACAATTGCAACATAAGTGATAACATCGAGCTTGTTTCTTCCAACAACAATAGCATTTACAATTGCAACATAAGCAACAATGATGTTGGCATCTGGCCTTATCGTTCCAGCAATAACATTATTTATATGAATAATTTTATGAATAATAGTAACAATGTTTACTCTTACAGTTTCAACATATGGCATTCTCCAGAGCCAATGACATATACATATAATGGCAATATCTATACAAATTACCTTGGCAACTACTGGGATGATTATAATGGAAGCGATGATGACAATGATGGAATTGGTGATGCACCATACTATATTGATGAAGACAACAATGATACATATCCATTGATGCAACCATGGGAGAATTATTTTGGATACGATTCCATTCCTCCAGGCATAGAAAATATAACATTTCCTTCAAAATCTCGTGCTGGCTTCATAAACATAACATGCATTGTTAGCGATAATGCTGGCATAGCAGGAGTATGGATTAATATAACGCTTCCAAATGGAAGCTACATCAATGAAAGCATGCAATATTTCAATGGAGTATATTACTTCAATGCCTCATTTGATATTGATGGCAACTATTCATTCTATATATATGCCATAGATGCAAATGGAAATGGAAATAAAAGCAATGTAATGAACTTTGCAATATATCCAAGATGGGATATAAACATGGATGGCAGAATCAATGTCCTTGATTTAATCATAGTTGCCATGCATTTTGGAAGTCATGAAGGTGAGGCTGGTTATGATGAAAGCGTAGATTTAAACAATGATGGTGAGATAAACGTCCTTGATTTGATCATCGTCGCAATGCACTGGACTGGATAAAAAATCATGGAACATATTTACGAAGTCTCTTCAACGCTTTCATTTTCTCTTCTTTTCCAATTTTTGCTTCTTCAATGGTTGTTTGAAGTATCGTTGTTGCTTCATCCATTGCTTTTCTATTAACAGGATATGGAACCCCATCTTTTCCACCTACAGCAAATGAAAATTTTACAGGGTCGCGCCATGATGGCTCTGCTCCATATACTAACTCAGATATATATGCCAAAGCTCTTACTGTTGCAGCCCCGATTCCTTTTATTGAAAGCATTTCTTCATAGTTAGATGGCTGAATTTCATATGCTTCCCTTAAAGCATCCCAGTTTATGCGACGTGGCATACTCAACTCCACTATTTTATTATCAAGCGTTGTCTGCTTCGGTTTGAGCATATTAAAAGCTTTCACATGCCTTGCAATCTTTTCTGGCTTTTCTTTTACAATATCGACACTCACTTTCCTCGCATCGTCGCTTTCTCTTGCAACCATATTCAAAGCCATGCCCTTTTTCCCTATTATGCCAGCATGTGGCTCATCAACAAAGCTTCTCGCTTTCCATATCCAGTGATAACGCCTAGCATATCTATTGCCAGTGTTCATCCCCTGCTGTATAACAATCCATCTGCCATGCTCATCGAAAAATATTGCATGATGATAAAGATTATAGCCATCCTGTAAGGCTGCATTGTCAACTTTGGCTGTCATCCTGCTCGCATATTTTATACGCTCCACGCTCACCCCAAGCTTTGAGGCTTTTTCCTCTATCTCTGCCATTGTGCGAGACGCCATGCCCTTGCCGCCCGCCGCCATTATGTTGTATGGCTGCAAAGCTTCCTTGAGAGCCGCCACCGTAACAGTTGTTGTGCCCGAACTATGCCAGTCATAGCCAAGGACGCATGCAAGACTCTGAAACCAGTAGGGGTGGGAAAGTAATTCAAAAAGCTTTTCCTCTCCATATTCTTCTATGATGACGCCTGCTATAGCTCTTCCAAGCTTTACCATTCTTTTATATAGCCAGGCGGGAGCTTTCCCAGGATGCAATGGCAAATTTGCTATGCCGGTCTTTTCCACATTATTATAATGGCTGGAAATATAAAAAAAATATAAGGGGGTGAGGAGCATTTATAAATTTTGCTATGTGACTTCTATCAGCAATGGTCCGATTATGAAATATCCCTTGCTTATAGTGTCTCCATCGGCCATTACTGATATATAGGCACTTCCAAAGCCGAAAATGAAATCACTTTTTATGGTGACACTTTCTCCCGCTGGCAGTTTTTCAATGATTCCAGTTGTTCTTTCTCCGCTAAATATTTTCCCACCAACAGGCAGTAAATTGATTTCCCATGGAATGTTTTCTGCATCTGCACTCCCTGTATTTTTTACGGTCACTGAAACAATACCAAAGAATCCTCGCAAACTCTCTATTTCAATTACTGGAAATTCTCCTTTGCCAAAGAAAACATCATCAAAACGAATTCCTTCTGATGAATTGGCATTATTCCATACCCAGTAAAATAAGTTCAGAGTTGCATATTTTATTTCTTTCAATCTTGTTTGATTAAAATAGGGGTTACATATATACTGGAAATAATGCCACTCATTATCTATATAGGGCAAGTGAAGAACCCATGTTACACCAACTTGATGCCCGTTTTTATCTAATCCAGTTATTCCAATGCCTCCAAAATTGTTTTGGAATGGAGGTGCATAATATTTATACCATGCTCCAAAAGCATAGGTATTATTTATTGGGTCGATTGGAATTAAATCAGCAGTATACCACTGTGGAAGGCTCGGTTTCAAATTTACTATTCCTATTGATTTGTTTCCTGTATGAGCATATTCATTGTCCCAAACATATTTTGCATATCTTCCATGTATCCACCCATCTGGTAGTTCGTTTCCGTATTCAAAAGAGGGATTTGGTGCAAGATTATCTTGTAATATTGTTGATGGAATATGAGACACGGCGAATTCATTCTGGCAAATTGAAAAATTTTTTTCAATGGCCATATTTCCAGCATTCTGCACGTTGTATGGCATAAAAAATAATATCCCCAACAAAATACACATTATTCCAAACAATTTCCTTATTTTATCACCTCCAGTATTTCAACATGGCTTGATTTAAAAATTTTTGTGTTGAGTTGTAACTATTTCAATGCTGCGTCGGTATTAACAATAATTTATAAATAACCAAAAGATTATATCAAAAGGTGAATCATCATGCAGTATAAAATAGGAATTGCAGCTGTTATTGTATTTGCATTGCTGACAAGTGGGCTAATGACAAAAGCTGAAAATGAGGAAAAGGTTTTCTTTGCATGGGAAAGAGATGGGAGCGAGATAACATTCACGGCATTTTGTAATGGAAATAATTATACATGGCAATTTGGAGATGGAAGCACTGGCTATGGAAGTGTTGTTAGCCATGTTTATTCTTCGGAAGGTTCTTACAATGTTAAACTTATTGTTGATGGAAATGAAGTTGATGCAAGAACAATAGATACTGCTGATGACTCTCCAAAAGCAGATTTTTATTGGGTGCCAACAACACCATATAGTTATGAAGAAGTAATGTTTATTAACAGCTCTACAGATGATGGCTATATAATAAACTGGAGCTGGGATATCGAAAGCGATGGAATAATAGATGGATATGGAATGTATATAAGGCATATTTTTACAACACCTGGCAAACATAATGTTACTCTAAGGGTCATAGATGATGACGGGATGATGGATTCTGTAACAAAGCAAATAAATGTTTTGAATATTTTACCAGTTCCAAAATTTTACTGGAGTAAAATAAACGATAGCATATTATTCAATGCAAGCTGGAGCTATGATAAAGATGGCTATATTGTAAATTATACATGGGACTTTGGAGATGGAAGCACTGGCTATGGAAAAGTTGTAAGCCATGAATATGCAGCAAGTAAAAAATATACTGTAACATTATATGTCAAAGATGATTATGGAGAAATAAACTCCACATCTATGCAAGTAGATATATCAAATAAATTACCCCAAACAAGCTTTTACTGGCAGCCCAGCCACCCAACTGATTTAGATACAGTATATTTTTATTCCACAAGCAATGACACAGACGGAAATATAACATTATGGCAGTGGAATTTCGGAGATGGAAGCATTGGTTATGGAGAAAATGTAAGTCATAAATATGAGGACAATGGAATATACACAGTAACTTTATTTGTATTGGATAATGACATGGCTTACAATATAACATCAAAACAAATCACAATTTTGAATGTTCCCCCTGTTGCAGATTTTGTTTATGAGCCAGTTTTTCCCCTCCCAAATAAGACAATCCATTTTAATTCAACAAGCTATGATAGCGATGGCTTCATAGTAAACTATACTTGGCAATTCGGAGACAATACAACGGCATATGGCAGAAATGTAAGCCATGTTTATATTCAGCATGGAATATATAATGTGACTCTTACTGTAACTGATGATGATAATGACAGCTCCACTAAGAAAATAAAGCTTGTTGTTGCAGATTTCTATGTAAATAAAAATGTTTATGACCCTGCAAATCATACCTGGAAAAAAATTCAGGATGCTGTAGATAATGCTACTGATGGAGCGTTTATATATGTAATGGATGGAAAATACAATGAAAGTGTGTTAATAAACAAAAGCATATATATGCTGGGTAAAAACGCAACGATAAATGGAAAAAATTATTCTCTGTGTTTGAAAAAAGACACCATATTCATTGAAAATTTTGATATAATAAATGCAAAATTTGGAGTGGTTGTTGCATCCAATTATTCCATCATCCAGAATTGCATATTTTATGGTAGCAATGTTTCACTTAACATATCTGGAAATTATAATGAAATAAACAACAATACAATACATGGAAATACATCTCTTGTTATATATGGAAATAATAATGAAATCAAAAATAATGGGATCGAGGGGAAAGAAAAAGGAATAGTCATACAGGGGCAAATGAATGAAATTTCTCTGAATGATATCGCTACTATAACTGGTATTGAAACATTCAGCCTGAACTCCATTTATGGCAATGCCATACATGGATGTGATTATGGAATAAAAATATATCATGAAAATTTCATTGCAAACAATAGCATATATAATTGCAGCTATGGAATATATGGCACTGAATTTAGCATAGAGGAAAATAAGCTATGGAATAACGAATATGCAATACATGCAACAAACAATGCTGTGGTGAAAGATTGCAATCTTACAGATAATGGAATAGCTATTGAAGGAGGAGAATCACATTTGATTAACACATTCATATATAATGGAAGCATAAATGTGGGTCAATTTTATTTCTATAATGGAAGCATAAATGG
>JAGGYX010000010.1 GCA_021162305.1 Thermoplasmata archaeon
ATGCACAAGTTTACCAAAAATCAAATTGGCACAATAAAAAAATTATTATAAAGCGATGGGAATAACAGTTATGGAAATATTTAAGAAAATAGCTATCAAAAATTACAGAGGATTACATTTATTAGAGTTTATTCCTAAATCAATAAATATAATCGTAGGCCGAAATAATACAGGTAAATCAGCAATTTTGGAGGCTATATCTTTATTAGCCTCTTCGACTAATAACTTTAAGGATCTCAAAGGAGAGGATCTTTTACAAATTTTCAAGAAAAGATACGATCTCTCTTATCTGATAAGACTGGGTATGAAAAAAGCTGAAATTGGGGTTACTGTAGATAATCAAAATTATACCCTTTCTTTAGAATATTTAACTAAAGGTATACCACATGACAGGAGAGAAAAGGACATTTTCCATTACATAGAAAATCTAGCTGAAGAGAACATAATTTCCAATTTAGAAAGATGGGAAAGATATCTAAAAGATTTCGCTGAGATTACTGAAGCAGAAAAGGAACAACCAGAGGGTAAAGAAGGATTAAGTTACATAATAGATAAAAAAATAGAACAAACAAAAAATAAATTTATTGAGAGATTCATCAATAGTAGCAAATTAATTCTCACTCTTTCCCAAAATAATAAATATAAAAAGATATTTTTGTATATTGAGCATCCTAAGGAGGAATTACCCGCGTTTCGTGGTATAATTTCTTACCGGCTATATAAGATATTTAATAATCTATACAAAATAGATATAAGCGAGGATAAAGATTTTAAAATACCTATATTATTTAATTTTCAAGAAGGTGTGCAACCAACGACTGTTGAAGAATTACATGACTTAGTAGTATCACATAAAAAGATAAATAAAGCATTGGAGCTACTTAAACAGCGTGTTGGGTATATTGAAGACATTCGGAAAGCTGGAGAAAAATTATTGGTTTTTCAATCGTATACTGATCCTTTACCCCTTTCGGCAATGGGCGATGGGTTTATTTCTCTATTGAAACTTATCTTTTTAATTAGCTTAGCTGAACAGGGAATTATAATTTTGGAAGAGCCCGAGGTCTCTTTACATCCAGGATTCTCAGAAATATTAGCAGAAAGCATTGTCTCAAATGCCGATTCCGCACAATTCTTTATTTCAACACATAGTATAGATTTGATAGAACTAATTTTAGAAAAAGCTGAACAGTATGGAAGGTTAAAAAATGTTAATATTCTTCGACTTCACTGGAGAGAAGATTTAAAAACAATTGAAAAAGAAAGTTTATCTGGCGATCAAGCAAAAGAAGAGCTAGATTCTATAGGTACAGATCTTAGAGGTTATTAAAATGGAAGTTATTGTTTGCGAAGGTCGTCATGACGCTATATTTTTGCGAAAATTAACAGACTCTATAGGTATTTTATCTTTACCGGTAAACAATTGCATGAAAAAACTTCAGAGAATACTTCTCTCTTCAGGATATAACTATATTAAAAATAAATATGGTATAATTATATATGGAGATAATGGTAAATCAGATGTCATAAACAAAGTGTTACCGAGATTAGTAAGAGATTGTTTCACTAAGATAAAGAATCTAAAAATTCTTACTATTTTGGATCAGAATGGCGAAAATGAAGAAAAGTTAGTAGAAAGAGTATTCAATACCTTAAATGATGGTTTGCAAGCACGTGGAGTAACAAACTATAATTTCCAAGTTAATAAAGCAACATCAATTGTTTCCTCTACATTTGATAGAGGTTATGACATTGTAGTGGAACTTTTTATTATTCCAAAAAGTCTAGAAAAACAACTTATAGAAAAATGTCTCCAAGTGTACAATAGTAAACTCTCGTCCTCATCAAAAAAGAAAATCCAACAAAACATGGATTCTCTTAAGCAATTGGCAAATATTTTGGGAAAAGATGAGGAAGAAATAATTTATGAATCTATAAAATTTAAATGGTTTGACGATGAGAAATGGTTTATTAACTTAATGAAATACTTGGGGAAACATATATGGAAAGAATAACCATCTAAATTTGCAATGTGGGGGTAGCAGAAAAAGAAGAGATGTAGATATGAGAGAAAACACTTAATGCCCCATTCTTCATTCTCCCATCGCTACCACAGCAATTCTCCTTCTTCTTTTTTCAAATAGTTCCATGAAGAAGATGCTCTGCCATGTTCCTAATGTGAGGCTGCCATTGATGATGGGCAACGTTGCATTGCATCCTAAAATCCCCCAAATTCTTCTTCTGTATCACCGGTTTTCCACAGTTTATCCTGTGTTTTTCGAGATGCTTCTCTAAATTCTTCGGGTAGATTTTCATAGCCTTTTTCTTCCTTGTCTTCCGGTTTTATTTCTTTTTCTTTTCCTATGGACTTCTTTCTTCTTACAAAAACAAAAAATGGCAAACTGACAACAACCCCACCAATCACGAAAGGAATGAAGAAATTGTTCAGTAGGTTATTCGCCTCTTTCTTTAACTTTGTAACTTCTTTTTTTAAACGTTGGTTTTCCATGGTCAAGTTTGTATTCTCTTCTTTTAACTTGTCAACATGTTTATTCAAGTTATCTATCTGCGACTTTAGGGAGTCAATTTGGGATTTGGTTTCATTTAGTTCAGCACTCAAATTATTTACTTGCTCTGTAAGATTTGCAATTCTTGGGTCTTCAACAGCAGGAATAGAGGAATAATTAACGGTTACATAAAATAAGAATCTGCTATTTATATCTTGAAAAACGTAGAGTTTTGTATCATTTTTAAAATAACCTCCTGGATATATTTCTTTGCTTGTAAATTTATAAAGACTGCCGGTTATATTGCCATTATTATCAAATATATCCTGAATCCAAGTTGCTTCTACATCTTCTGTCCCAGTTTCGCTACAGACAAAGGTTAAATTTATAGTTTGATTGCCTTCTATTGTTACATATTTACACTCCCTGTAGGATAGCGAGAGGGGATTGTCTTTGGTCCCTATCTCTGCTGTTGCATTCAATATGTATGCTCCAAGGAGTAAAAGAATTGTTAGTGTTCCAATTTTTATCACTTTCATTTTTTTCTTCCTAAATACGTTCCTTCTTTCTCTTTTTTAAGGATTCTTCCATCTTGGAGAAATAGTATCCTGCCTGTAAGTGAAGCCATCTTATAATCATGAGTAACAACGATGATTGTAGTTCCTATGTTATAGTTCAGCCTCCCCAACAACTCCATAATATGTTTGCCAGTTTTGGAATCCAGATTACCGGTGGGCTCATCAGCTAAAATTATAGATGGTTTGTTGGCAAAAGCCCTAGCGATCGCCACTCGCTGCTGCTCCCCAGCACTCAATTCATGTGGTCTATGTTCCATTCTTTCTGACAAGCCAACCAAATTTAGCAGTTGACGAGCCCTTTTTCTCCTTTTATCTTTCGGTATTTTTGCACATTCCATTGGAAGCTCCACGTTTTCTATTGCATTCAAGATTGGTATCAAGTTAAAAGCTTGGAAGACGAAACCAATTTTATCTCTCCTTATTTTGGAAAGCTCACTTTCGTTCATTTTCGTTATATCCACGCCATCTAGAATTACGCTTCCTGAAGTTGGCTTATCGAGACATCCCAACATGTTAAGCAAGGTTGTCTTGCCAGAGCCAGATGTTCCCATGATTGCAACATAATCTCCTCTATTTATTTGGAGATTCACATCAGAGAGTGCGTGAACTTTTTTCCCACCCCTTTCATATACTTTTGTCAGGTTTACCGTTTTCAGAATGACCTCATTCATATCTTATCGCCTCCACTGGACTCTTTCTGGAGGCTTTCCAAGCCGGATATAAACTGCCCAAAGCTCCTAGCAATATCGCTATGCCTATTACAAGTAATATCATCTCGGGTGTTACGATTGGATTAGCAACTTCTATGCCAGATATCACATGTCCACTTGGTGTTGTTATAGGCTTTGGTTTGGGAAGGAGAATGTTTGTCAACATTGGTGTAGCTATGCCACCAATAGCAGCTCCAACTACTCCCCCCATTAATCCGATTATTATTCCTTCAAGGAGGAATTGTACCATGATGTTCTTTCCAGTAAATCCAATTGCTTTCAAGATGCCTATCTCTTTGGTTCTTTCACGCACAGTATAAAGCATGATGAATAGAACCATCACGCTTGTGGCAATTAGAGTTGTGACAAGTTCTTGAAATCCTATTGATTGCAACTGATTGACATATCCAGCCATTTTTTCTTCTCTTTCTTTCATCTGGTGCCGCATTCCCAGAAGATACTTCATCTTTTCGAGATATGTTATAGTATTAAGACCATAGTTGGCTTTTATTTCATTTGCAATTTCTTCTACTCTATCGACATCCTCAACATGCACATTTATTTTGGATACCTTTCCAGTCAGGTTGAAAGCCCTCTGAGCATCTGAAAGGCTCATGTACAACGTTCTGTTGGTGAGAAGGGTAGATTCAAAAATTCCTACAACCTTGAAATAAATTCCATTTATGTTTATTGTATCTCCAACTCCCGCATCAAAATACTTGGTGAGATTTTGAGATAAGATGACAACTCCACTATCTCCTTTTTTTAAATTCCTTCCTTTTATTATCTTCGTTGGCAGTATATAATCCAGATGGGAAGAATTCAGCTGAATACCCTCAACCGTGTAAATTGTCTTGAAGTACTGGATTACTCCTCCATCTGTTGATTCGTTGGTCATCTCTCCAACATTCTTTTCTAGAATTGGTATGACATCTTCAATACCTTCGATAGAGCTGATGTTGGAAGCGATGCTCTCGTTCATAAAAAGTCCTCCAAATCCCCACATGCCCTCCCCAGGAAGAACTTCTATTATTGATGCTGTACGATTGATCTCTTCCATTATAGATTGCATTGTCTCGGCATTTTCTTCTTTCATTTCCTGCAACTTATCTTGATTTGCCGTGATGCTAGCCTGGATAGAAACCAGAACCGACATCGAGAAACTCAAAGCAAGAACGATCAATACAGTTCTAACTTTCTTCCTCACAACGTTCCTAAACACCCTGCTTAATATACCCATTGTTCATCACCTCATTTTGCTACGATTTGTAACGTTACGCAATATAGTAAAAACAACTGCATATATAAAACTTTTTATCAATGAAATGCGTTTCTCAATTTTAAAATTAAAATCTAAAAAATAAAAAGGAAGAGATGCGTGCCGCTGTTTATATATCATTATTTCCCCCAGAAACATATCGAATTTCCCTGTACTTCGATGACTACGCTTATCTCTCCATTTCTTGAGAATGTCTGACTGCAATAGGTAGATTGAGTATTTGCTTCAATATTCCCAAAGATTTTCTCTCCTTCCAAAGATACCTCTACATGGAGATATATTGGATCATTTGTGCTGTAAACGAATTTCTCTCCTTCTGATAGATTTGTGGTTGCCATTACTTCGCCATTTTCAGTTATCGTTAATGTTCCATTGCTGATCGTGATTTTATATGTGAGATTTGTTTTTTCTGGAGCTCCTTCTGGAAGCGGTATCTCTTTATAAGATTGTTCTGGTATTACTATTATCTTTCCTCGATGAAATTCTCTTTCATAGTGGTGGAATTCAAATAGTTGTGGTTTAGGATAAATTTCGGGTTTATTAGGTTCTTGTTCTTGAGGTTCATAATAGCCAGGCAACCATCCTTTAACCGTTTCATCATTGAACCAAAGGGTTCCATACGCTCCGATGGTAGGAGAACTTATCCGATTTGTGTAGCCAGAAGTGGGGTCTAGTAGGTACCAGCTTTGTAAGTGTTTCCATACTACCTGTGCGTGAAGTCCACCGTAGTAAGGAGCTATTCTGACGAAAACCATGTCGTTTTTCGCATACTCTTCGGTATGAAATTTCAGCAATGATGCTAACAATATTGCTTTGTCTTCGCAGTCCCCCGAATCTTTTTTCAAGGTTTTTTCTGGATTTGCCCATGCTTCCATTACACCATAGTTCTCAAAATCACTTTTGTATTGGATTTCATCAGTAGCAAACTCCAAAGCCTCTTCTGCTGTATCAAATGATATAGGCTTCATGCCTGCTTTTTCCCACTCTATTTCATGCACGAATTCTGGTCCTTCATCGTCACTATTGTTTTCAGTTCCTTCAGTCAGAGCTTCATTGATTGCTTCTTTCCCAATCCATACACCCGGTTCGTCTCCAACAATCCACTCTGCATTGCCATTTTCCATTCCCAGAAATGGAATTGCTTTTCCTGCACTAAAGCCGTTTGGTGCAACTGCTCTCATACCTATCAATACGAATCCTGCTACCAGCAGCACGCCAAGCATTGCCATTCTTTTTCCCATATTTTCCACCTCTTTTCGTTACAATTTGTAACGCTACAAACTGTAATTGTTAACTCATTTATAAATCTTTCTCTATTTAGCTAAGTCGCTACGCTGCGTAATGCCACAAGCTATAAATATAGAAAGTCGATAATAGTTTGTGGTCAAAGATATCAAAAATATAGGATTCTTGGAAGAAAAGGTATTGAATATCTTGTGGGATAAAAAAGAGGCAACGGCAAGGGAGATCTGGAAGGCGTTAAAAAAGGATAAAGAATATGCCTATTCTACTATTCGCACTATCCTAACCAGGCTGGTGGAAAAGAAAGTAATAAGTCAAAAAATGGATGAAGATAAGAGGATGTATATTTATACGCCGATTCTCACAAAAAATGAACTTGAGAGGAAAATAATAAAGAGGACTTTGGACAATCTTCTAGAGAGATTCGAAAAGAGCACTATTAGTTATTTGGTCGAGAGGCTCTCCGAAAGCGATGAGGATATAGAAAAGATTAAGAAAAAACTTGAGGAGATGAAAAAAGATGTATGAACTGGCAATAATAATTTTTCTCTCGATTTTCTTTTCTTTTATAGCTTTCTTATTTTCTAATAAAATGATTAAGTTATTTCATATAAGTCATCCAAAAAACAGGTTCTGGGTCTACGCAATTACATTGTTGACGGCTTTTCCCATTTTTTTATTTCCCTTTTTCATTGCGGGAGGAAATCAACCCATTAAGGAGGATAATGTCGTTAAATTTGGAAATGAAACTTGCATCCAGTTAAACGATGGAAATCGTTTTAGTATAATGGACGGTAAAATGGAGGGTAATTCCACAGAGATAATTTTATCAAAATTAGGTGTGTCACCAAAAATTCATAGTAGCCTCATGAGGACGGACGGCAAAAATAATATCCTAATAAACAAAAATTCATCTAATTGCATTACTGGAATGTCTATTTCGTCTCCACCAGATGGCATGATCGTATTTTCCCAAGACAAAAGTCATCTGCTTTCTTTAGGCACAATTCAGAAGAACGCTGATAATTTTATCTTTCCGAAGGATCTATCGACTTTTTTGCTCTTTAATATGCTACTGGCATTAGCTTCTGGGCTGTATCTCATTTTCAGTCTATTTCTTGGAAAAGGTCATCTCCTCAAGAGACTCAATGCAGAGAAATGCAAGAATTCAGCCGTTCTTCACATTATTGAAGAAATATCAAAGAAATTGAGGATCAAAATGCCAAAAACATTTGTGTATGATGGCGATCCAAACGCTTTCGTATTTGGATATCCAGCCTGCTTGATGATTTCGAAAAAGTTAATCAAATGTTTGTCAAAAGAAGAACTCCAATTAACGATATACCATGAACTCTCCCATATAAAGAACAAGGACACGTTGCTAAAACCTTTACTCCAAGCCTTTCGGATACTGTTTTTCTATAATCCTGTAGTTCATCTTATCTACTATAAAATAATTAAAGAGAGGGAATTGATGGCAGATGGACTGTATATAAATTCCAAAAAAGATAAATTAACGTTCATGTCAGCCCTTGTAAAGATTCATGAATACGAAAAAAAGAAAAAGCATAGGAATATTTATGGAAGCTATGCTTTAGCCACCATTGATTACGCACCCAAAAGACTGGAACTAACGGAAAGATTCAACAATTTATTTGGAACAAGTACGAAAAAATCTCTTCATACCATATTGATATGTGCTATTGTTTTATTATCAAATGCAACCTTGAGTATTTGCTACACAAAAATCTCTTCTTATAATGAACTCACCAGGGCTCCGCAAACGAATTTGAATATCACCGTACATGATTCTTTCGGTGAGTTGAAAATGGGAGAAAAAGGATACCAGTCTCCAAGCAATATTAACCACTACATATTCTTTTCAAAAAAGGGATTCGTAATTTTATGGGAAATTGAAATATTTCAGGGACAAAATTGAAGTTTATAATCAAATTACTCACAAATTTACTGGATATTGCAATGATACCATTTCTTTAATCTCTTCTGTAACATCATTGTAATCCCGTATGCTTTCAATTTCAATAAAATCTGCAAATACTTTCATAATATTAACCAAACCTATTTTTATCAATTTTGTTTAATTTCATGGAATTGCTTGAAATAGCAAGGAGAAGGAAAACAATAAGAAAATTTAAAAAAGATGCTCCGCCATTGAACGACATTTTATACTGCATAAAAGTTGCGAAAGAGGCGCCATCAGGCATGAACTCACAACCTTGGAGATTTTTGATTGTAAGCAATGCGAAGAAAAAGAAGGAGATAAGGAATATATGCGAGGAAGGTGAGAAAAAATTCTATAAAAGAATGGATGAGAAGCTTGCAAATTGGGTCAAAGAAAGGAAAATAACATGGGAAAAGAAATTTTTAGAAGATGCCCCTTTCCTTATCATCATCTTTTCTGATAGAAACTCTCCATATTATATTCAATCAACTTGGCTTTGCATTGGCTATTTTCTTTTGGCATTGGAAGAAAAAGGTATTGCAAGCTTGACATACACTCCTCCAAATGCAGATGAAATCAAAAAATGGCTTGGATTGCCTTCCCGTTATAGACTTGAGACCATAATTCCAGTTGGATATTCCAATGAGGATAAGAGAAAGGAGAAAAGAAAGGAAATAGAAGAAATTGCATTTTTTGAAACATTATAGCATTTTTGGTATTCCTTCTTTTATTTCATATTCCTTTCCACAATTCTTGCATTTTAAGCTTCCTTCTATTATTTCATCATTTTTCTCTTTTGTTATCGTCAATTCCAGCTTTCCATGACAATATGGGCATATAAGCAAATCAATATGCTCTTTTTTCATGAGAATATATAAATGGTGTATTAATAAAATATTGTGAGATATGCAATAAAAATAGGATATGATGGGAGCCATTTTAATGGATTTGCAATGCAGCCAGATAAAAAGACTGTTGAAGGAGAAATTTTGAAAAGATTGTTGAAGACTGGCATAATAAAAAGCAGGAGAGAAAGCAGGTTTCAGTATGCAGCTCGAACAGATAAAGGAGTTCATGCTTTTGGAAATGTAATTGCTTTAGATGCAAAAGCAAATCCTGTAAAAGTGCTGTCAGAAATGGAAAATATATGGTGCACGGGCTATGCTACTGTAAAAGAAGGCTTTAATCCAAGGCATGCAAAAGCGAAAATATACAGATACTATCTCATAAATGAGGGATATAATATAAAAGAAATGGAAAAAGCTGCAAAGTTGTTCGAAGGCAGGCATGATTTTTCATCTTTTTCAAGAAGAGATGCAAGAAATCCAATAAGAGAGATATATAGCGTGAGACTGCATGCTGGCAAAATAATAAAAATTGATTTTCTTGCTCCCTCCTTTCTCTGGAATCAGGTGCGCCGCATAACGGCTGCCATCATTGCCATTGGAATGGAAAAAGCAAGCATAGAAAGCATAAAAAGAGCCTTGAATGGAGAAAGAATAAATTTTGGCATAGCAAAAGCAGGCAATCTTGTTTTGCTCGATGTTGTCTATGAAGGCTTGAGCTTCGAAAAAATTACTCCAGATGAAATTTTTTTGAGGAGAGAGATATATAAAGATGCTCTGGATTACATAATGAATGCTACTCATTCACGGAATGTGGGGCTCACCAAGCCAGTGGAATAAATTTTTGGAATATTTTAAAGAGCGTAATATAAAAGCAAAAGCAATAGAGTATAAAAAGAATGAAAGAGCAGCATTCATGGATTATGTGAAAGAAGTGGCTAAAGTTGCAAAGGGCGAGATTATAGTTGGGCATTCAATGGGCGGTCTCATTGTGCAGAAAGTGGCTGAGATGGTAGAAATAAAAGCAGGCATAGCCATCGCAAGCGCTCCTCCGCATGGAATAAAATTTAGCAATCTTTCTTTGATGCTATCTTCGATGCGTTATCTTCCAAAAATTTTGTTTAAAAAGCCTTTCAAGCCATCATATAAATTTATGGAGAAATATTTGCTCAATTGTATCGATGAAAAAAGGGCAAGAGAAATATATACCACATTGCTGCCAGAGTCGCCGAGGGCAGCATATGAAATTTTTATGGGAAAAATAAGCGTCGATGAAAGAAAAGTTAGCTCGCCGATGCTTTTCATAGCATTGAAGAGTGATAAAGTTGCTCCCGTTGAATTGCAGAAAAAGATAGCTTCCAAATATAAAGCAAAGCTCGCTATCTTGCAAGGCTGCCACTGGATATTCGATTCCCCTCATGAAATTGCTGAGCAAATAATTAAGTTTGTATCAGAAGTTCTTTAGCCTTCCTGTCCAGATTCCTTCTTTTTGTAGATAGATGTAGAAACCATCTCCAATGCTTATATCGAAGCTGTTTAAATAGATGCCATGCCATGCAATGCATATCATGTAATCCTGCAATGTTGAATTAAATCCTATTATCATAGTTGCATTCGGCATGCTTTCCAGTATATTACTTGCATTCGTAGCCATGCTGCATTCATCAATCCATCCAACTAAATTATAGCCTTCGTGCAATTCAATGCTTATGTTCTCAACTGGCTTTCCATACCATCTTATTGTTGTGTTTTCCTCAACA
>JAGGYX010000026.1 GCA_021162305.1 Thermoplasmata archaeon
GGAATCAAAGCAGATATGGATGCAATAATAAAGTGTGCCACCTGTCCAAATATGTGCAAATTTGATTGCCCTGTTCTTGAGGCAGAGAAAAATGAGGCTGTGTCGCCGGCGGGCAAAGCAAGAATAGCTTATTTCTTGGAAAATGGTGTAATAGGCGGGGAATATGCAACAGAGCTAATGTATGCCTGTTCATCATGTGATGCTTGCAAAGAGCATTGCCCCTTTGGTTTTTCAGTTGCAGAAATATTGAGAGGAGTGAGAATGGACATTGTGGCAGAGAATAAGGTTCCTGAGAAGGTAAGAAGCATAAGAGATGAATTGATGGAGAAGCATATTCTTGGAGAAAGGAGTTTTTCTGGAGATGGAAAAGCTCGTATCATATACTTTGCAGGATGCGTCATAAATTCTGAAAGGAAGGAAATAGGGGAGGCGATGCTTAAAATTTTTGAAAGAGTTGACGAGGATTATGATATGCTGAAAGAAGAATGGTGCTGTGGCTATCCTTTGTATAACCTCGGTTTCATAAATGAATTTAAAGAATTTGCCAGAAGAAATGCAAAAGTATTCAATGAAAGCAAGGCAGAAAAAATTGTATGCAGTTGTCCAACATGCGTTTATGTTTTCACCCATATTTATCCTGAGATGGGCATAAAAATAAAGCCAAGCATTGTTCATTCTTCCTCATACATTCTTCAGATGATAAAGGAAGGAAAAATTTCTTTCAGGGAAAGAAAAATGAGCATTGTATATCATGACCCGTGCACGCTTGCAAGAAAGCTGAAAAAAGATGATTCAAGAGATGTAATAAAAAGCATTCAGGGTATAGAAATAAGGGAAGCAATGCTCCATGGAAGAGAAACAAGATGCTGCGGGCATGGCGGGCAAATGGCAAGGGTGCGAGAAAAAACAGCAATGAAAATGGCTGAGAGAAGGAAAAAGGATTTGAGCACTGTGAATGCAGATGCCATTGCAAGTTCATGCCCTTCATGCAAAACAGCTTTGATGGATGGAAAATTTTATGATATAGCTGAGTTGGTGGTGGAGAGCATGATAAAATGAAGGTTGAAAAAAAAGTGGAGAAATATGCAAGGAAGAAAGGATGGAAAGTAAAAGCAAGACTGGAAGATGGAATTTTATATCTTGAAGGGGAGGTGCCATCATATAAAGAATATGTGGAAATTGGGAGATATGCAGGGAAACAAAAGAATGTGGAAGGAGTTGTAAACAGGCTGAAATATAAAGGGAAGAAAGAGGTGAAAAGAAAAAAGGGGGGAAATGAACTCATAGGAGAGGCTGATGTTGTTATTATTGGCGGAGGCGTCACAGGCTGCATGATAGCGAGAGAGCTTTCGAAATACAAGCTTGATATAATTTTAGTTGAGAAAGCAGAAGATGTGGCTTGCGGGGCAACGAAAGCCAACAATGCCATGGTTCATACCGGAATAGGAGAAAAGATGGGCACGTTAAAACAAAAATTGTGTGTTGAGGGGCACAAAATGTATGAAGAGCTATCAAAGCAACTTGATTTTCCATATGAAAAAAATGGAATGTGGATTATACTTACAAAAGATTCATTTGCTGATATGCCCATTCCATCCTTCCTTGGAAATTTCATTGCCCGCTTTATTATCCCTCGCATAATTTTAAGAAGAGCAAAGAAACTTGGCATTCCAATGCATATTGTTAAAAGAAAGGAATTACTGAAAGAAGAACCAAATGTAACATCGAGAGCATTAATTGCTGTTTATTCTCCCACATATGGTGTTACCTCACCATATCTATTCACCATAGCCTTAGCAGAGAATGCAATTGATAATGGAGTAAAAATAATGCTTGAAACAGAGGTTGTGGATATGATTACAGAAGGCGAAGAGGTAAAGGAAGTTGTGACAGACAAGGGAAGAATAAAAGCAAGATATGTGATAAATGCTGCTGGTATATATGCAGATATGGTGGCGGAGATGGCTGGAGCAAGAGAATATACAATTCATCCAAAAAAAGGCTCCACACTTCTTTTTGATAAGGATTATGGAAATTACATAAAGCATTCCATGACCATTCTTAAATTTCCAAGGATGGAACATTATAAAGGGGGCGGCGCCATGCTCACTTTCGAAAGAAATATTCAGCTTGGTCCAACTCTAATGGAAGTGGAAGATAGAGAAGATACCTCGGTAACAGCTGCTGAAATAAAGCAGATATTTAGCCGTTTTTCCTTACTCCTTCCAAATCTTCCCAGAAAAGGCGTCATAGCATATTTTGCTGGTCTGAGGGCAGCTACTTTCACCGAAGATTTCATAATAAGGAGGGCAAAGAAGGTGAGAAATTTCATCCATGTAGCTGGAATACAATCGCCGGGCTTGGCTGCTGCGCCGGCGGTGGCGAAAATGGTGGTGGGGCTGCTGAAAGAAAGTGGACTTGAAATGGTGGAAAAGAAGGATTTCAATCCATATAGGAAGGCGAGTGTTGTCATACGTGAGTTGAGTGTTGAGGAGCGACAAAAAATGGTGGAGAAAGATGCGAGATATGGAAAGGTAGTATGCAGATGTGAGAATGTAACGGAAGGAGAGATAGTGGATGCAATACATGGCAAAATTGGGGCGAGGAATATAGATGCCATAAAGAGAAGGACGAGAGCAGGAATGGGAAGATGCCAAGGAAGCTTTTGCCTTCCTCATGTGGCAAAAATTATTTCGCGGGAGACAGGCATTCCGTTGGAGGAGATAAAAAAGAATGGAAATGGCTCTAACTTATTTATTGGAAAGGCAAAATGCCTTCTGGAGGAAGAAAATGAAAACTGATGTCGCCATCATTGGAGGAGGACCCGCTGGCTTGGCTGCTGCAATTGAAGCAAAAAAGCATGCAAAGGTTACGCTAATTGAAAGAAATGAAGAGCTTGGAGGAATATTGCAGCAGTGCATTCATCATGGATTTGGAAATTTTATTTTTGGCGAAGCTTTAACTGGACCAGAATATGCAGAGCATTTCATAGAGCAGATGGAAGGTATTGATGTAATGCTCAATACAACTGTGCTTGAGATTGATAAAAATAAAAGAATGTTGCTCAGCAGCCCAGACGGCGTATTTGAGATGGAAGCGAAAGCAATCATCCTTGCAATGGGATGCAGGGAAAGAACAAGAACACAGATTTTTATTCCAGGCACAAGACCAGCTGGCATCTATACTGCTGGCACAGCCCAACGCCTTATAAATATTGAAGGCGTTATGCTTGGCAAACATGTTGTTATTCTTGGCTCCGGAGACGTTGGTCTCATAATGGCTCGCCGCTTTACATTGGAAGGAGCAAAGGTAGAAGGAGTATATGAGATAATGCCAAAGCCAGGCGGGCTAACAAGAAATATTGTTCAATGCCTATATGATTTTGATATTCCATTGCATCTGAGTCATACAATTGTGGAAATTGTTGGAAAAAGAAGAGTGGAAGGAGTTTTTGTGGCTAAAGTTGATGAAAACTTTAAACCAATAGAAGAAACAAAAAGATTTGTTCCATGCGATACCCTGATACTTGCTGTTGGCTTAATTCCAGAAAATGAGCTAACAAAAAAGATTGGCATCGAACTTGATGACATAACAGCTGGTCCTGTAGTTGATGAAGGAATGGAAACAAGCATAGAAGGCATATTTGCATGTGGCAACGTTGTCCATGTTCATGATTTGGTAGATGATGTTAGCTTTTCTGCAATTATTGCAGGAAGGGAAGCAGCAAAATATGCAAATGGTAGAAAAATAAAAAGAAGAAAAATTAAAGTGAAAGCAGGAGAGAATGTGAGATATGTTGTCCCTCAAATAATAAATGGAAGAGACATGGAGGAAATAACATTTTATTTCAGAGTTAAGAAGGAGATGGAGAATGTTGTTACAAGATTGCTTGTTGATGGTGAAGTAAGAAAAGAAAAAAGGGAATTGATTGTTAAGCCACCAGAAATGGTCAGATTGAAGGTAAAAGGTGATTTAGTAATGAATGCAAATAGCATATCAATAGAGGTGAAAAAGGTTGCGTAAATTTATATGCATTCAATGCCCTCTGGGATGCGAGATAATTGTTGAAGGAGAAAGAATAGAAGGAAATAAGTGTCCAAGAGGAAAAGAATACGTTATGCAGGAAATGAAAAATCCTAAGAGGGTGCTAACAACAACTGTATTTATAGAAAATGCCATCCACCCAATGCTTCCCGTCAGAAGTAATGGAGAGGTTCCAAAAGAATTGCTGAAAGAATGCATGAAAATTCTTGCAGGAGTAAAAGTAAAGGCACCTGTAAAAAAAGGAGATGTAATTTATAAAAACATTCTTAACACTGGAATAGATATAATTGCTTCAAGAAGTATGGAGAGAAAATGAAAAAATATATTATGGCAATAGATGATGGAACAACAGGCATAAGAGCTTTGATATTTGACCATGATGCCAATCTTGTTGCCAGAGCATATCGCCATGTGAAACAAATTTTTCCAAAGGCAGGATGGTGCGAGCAGAATGCCATGGAAGTATGGAAAAAATGCATTGAAGTGATGAAAGAAGCATTGAATTCTGCAGATGTAAAAGCAGGAGAAATAGAAGCAATAGGAATTACAACACAACGCTCCACAAATTTGCTGTGGGACAAGAACGGCAAGCCAATATACAATGCGATAACATGGCATGACACAAGAACTGCTGAGATATGCGACAAAATGAACAAAAATAGAAAAATGAATGGCATGAGAGCATTGGGAAAAATATTCAAAGGAATTTCATACTTGATGCCATCGATGAGAAGAATGCCATCGATGGCACGTCTCATCACAGCTGCCGACATATCTTTCACCCCTGTTCCTTCTCTTCCAAAAGTGAAATGGGTCCTGGATAATGTTGAAGGGGCGAGAAAAAAGGCAGAGAAAGGAGAGTTATTCTTTGGAACAATGGATACATGGCTTCTCTGGAATTTGACAGGCAAAAAGCAACATGCCACAGATTTTTCAAATGTAAGTGCTACAAGCATGTATGACACTTTCAAATTGAAATGGAGTTCCATATTCCTCGATATATTTGATATACCAGAAGAAATACTTCCAGAAGTCAGAGACACGGCGGGAGATTATGGAGTTATGGAAAAAAGCATTCTTGGAGCAGAAATACCAATAGCAAGTATGGTGGCTGACCAGCAAGCGTCGCTTTTTGCAGAAGGTTGCTTCAAAGAAGGAGAAATAAAATGCACTCATGGAACGGGAAGCTTCATAGATATGAATGTTGGAAGCAAACCGGCGGCATCGCTCCACCGCCTTCTTCCAATGATTGCATGGCGAATTAAAGGAAAAACTTCCTATTTGCTGGAGGGAATGATAAATACTACTGGAGCAGCAGTGGAATGGCTCAAGGAGAATTTGGGCATAATAAAAAAACCTGAGGAAAGTGAAAGCATTGCATTCTCGACTGAGGCAGAAGGTGTCTATTTTGTCCCTGCCTTTACTGGTCTATCCTCTCCATACTGGGATGCATACGCCGCTGGCATCGTTATAGGATTGTCCAGAAGAACAAGGAAAGAGCACATTGTCAGGGCTGTTCTGGAAGGCATTGTTTACAGATGCAGAGATGTTATTGAGGCAATGAAAACAGATGCAGGCGTGGAAATAAAAAGCATAAAGGCGGATGGCGGCGCAAGCAGCAATAATTTCCTTTTGCAGTTCATGGCTGACATGCTGAATGCGAGAGTGGAAAGACCGAAAATGCTCGATACCACAGGCTTGGGAGCTGCTTTTCTTGCTGGAATAGCTCATGATTACTGGAAGGAAGAGGACGTGATTCAAATGAGGAAAGTTGATAAAATCTTTGAGCCAAACATTGATGAGGAAAAAAGGGAAAAGCTTTACAATGGATGGAAAAAAGCTGTAAAAAGAGCATTGAAATGGCAAATGGAATAATTTTCATTGATGATAAAAGATTTAATATGTGAGGCATTTATTCATATGGCAAAGAGATTGTTTGCTGTTGTGGTTTTTTTGAGTATGTTGAGTATGGCATATATTGAAAGCGGAGAAATTGGCAAAAATGCAATTGCATCTGAACAAAATTTCATTCCAATTAAGAAAGTAACTTTTGTGAAATTTGATGAGAGTAGTTACATAGATGATTATGCATATCTTGCAGCTATACCAGCAAGCATTTTCAGATATGATGGAAAGATATATGCATATCCTCTGCTGTTTTATGATGACTTTAAGCCAAGCAATAAGCGTGAGCTTTCTCTGAACTCAAGCCAGGGAATAAAATATTTTATGGAAGACTGGGAAAGCTACTGTAATGGTCTGGATGAAATAGAATATATAAATATGGGAAAGCTAACATTCAATGCCAGAAATTATACCTACATTAACTCAACAAATTATTATGATATGGCAGCTAAAATTGCATTAAGGCACTGGAAAAGAAGTAAAACATGCATTGTTTCTTATGCTGGCGATTTTGATGAGTATAATGTGACAAAAGGAAGTTTTACAACTCAACTCAGTGGA
>JAGGYX010000216.1 GCA_021162305.1 Thermoplasmata archaeon
ATGAAAATATCATGTATAGAATACCCAGAAATATACAATGGAATGATAATATTATTGTAAGAGAAGATGAATATGCAGTATTTTTTAGGGATGGAAAAGTGATGCATGTTTTTGATAGACCTGGCAGATACGCACTTACGACAGAAAATGTCCCAGTTCTTGCAACCCTTGGTGCTGCTCTTACAGGCATAAGGCAACTCGGAGAAATATACTATCTTCAAAAGAGAGAATTGAGAGGAAAATTTGGTACACCAGAACCACTTGCGTTTAGAGACCCTGATTTTGGAGTAGTACGCATTAGAGCATTTGGTGAATTTTCGTACAAAGTAATTGATCCAATTTTATTTATCACTCAGTTTGTGGGAACAGAGGGAATAACTGAAAGCGAAAGCGTTTTAAATTGGCTACGAGAACAACTTGTAACAATTATTAATCATGTATTTGGTAAACTTAAAAAAGAAAAAAGAATGAGCATCTTAGATGCACCAGCATATTTAAAAGAAATGGAACAATTGATCCTGGATGAAGCTATAGATAATGTAAAAAGATATGGGCTAAAAATAACAAAACTTGCCGGTTTCCATATTTCTTTACCCGAGGAGGTACAAACAGCTATTGACAAAAGAGGAGCAATGGGCGCATTAGGAGTAGATTATTTAAAATATCAGACAGGAAAAGCTATTGAAAGCATAGGTACGGGGGCTGCAAAGGGCAATGAAGCTGTATCACTTGCAGGACTTGGTGCAGGTGTTGGTGCAGGAATTGGCATTGGAAGTTCTATGATTCAGGGGATGAAAGGTAAAAGCGAGGATGCAAAACTACCTTCTTTTGAGGGTACCAAGAAATGCCCGAGATGCGGTGCAGATGTACCCTCTGATGCGAAATTCTGCCCAAACTGCGGAGCAAAACTAGGATAAAGAACAATTATTTTTATAGCATAAGTCTTATCAATCTCGTGATGTTAAGTAGCAGATAATATTTTTTCACTTTCTTTTCTGCCTTCTTTGCTATAACCATAATTTAAGAAATGTTACCGATCTGTGTTTACTTTACACCAGAAAAAACTTTTATTATTGTAAGCAATCCAAGCAATGCCGTAATCAATCCAATGATGATGCGAAGAGATTTATCATCCATTTTTTTAACAAAAAAAGCTGTGAAAGGAACTGAAATTATTGCTCCTGTTATCAATGAAGGGGCAAGAATCCAGCTTATTTTGCCCCCTAAAAAGAAATAGGCAATGACACCAAATCCACTTGTAACTCCTTTTGCAAGAGATGTTATGCTGACGGCATGCTTGCTTTTCGTTCCTGTCAAAATCTGCCCGGCTGTGACAAGAGGACCGTACCCAGCGCCGCTAAGTCCTTTATTAAAAGATGCAAAAACACCAAGAGCCATTAACTTGCTCCATGAAAATTTGAATTTTCTTTTCATTGTTAGCAATATGACCATTCCTAGGAAGAATATTAGGGTGCCAATATACAGCTCAATAATAAATGACGAAATGTTTATGGCAATAAAAACAGCGAAAAGCACACCAATTATACTTAAAATGCTAAGCAGAACAGCTATTTTGAGATGATGTGAATTTTTTCCAAAGTTTACATTTCAACTTTATGATGAGCCATTCCAACCAGAACCCCGCTTATTACCTCAGCAAGCAAAACTGATGGGACGATAGTAAGAAGAGAAAAGCCAAGCATTATTAGTAATGGAGTTAAAATTGTTCCATGACCACCTCCAAAAATTGCATTTATAAACTCACATGTGAAAGCCAAAACTATGACGATGATGAAGAATTTCAGCCCAAATATGGTTAATCCAATTAAATTCACGAAGGTAATTTGTAGTAAGAATAAAAAATTTTGCACTCACACCAAAATTTTTAGTATAATTGCCAAGCCCATAAAGAAAGATGAAACGCCAATCAATTTCTCTGCATAATGCATATTACTCATCTTAACCGTTATATGGGGTCCTATTAGTGATGCAATGAATGCTGGAATCGAAACAATAAGATAAATTGGCGTAAAAGAAAGTTTTTTCAATATAGCAAAAGCCAGTAATCCAATGATACATACAGGAATTTCCGCAATATCGCCTATTGACACAGATGGTCTAACATCGTGATTGAGAACAATCTGCCCTGATACAACCACTGGACCAAAACCACCACCCATAAATCCCTTATTAAATCCTGCTATTCCAGATAAAAAAACAAGCCTTTTAGATGTTTTCCTAAGTTTTATTCCAAGCAAAAGTAGAAGACCTATTAGAAGGATAACGATAGCAACATATGTTTTTGTAATCATTTCTGGGAGATTTACATTTGAGAATACGCCAAAGAATACCATGATGGAAGAAGGTATGGCAACAAGTAAAGCCACTTTTGTATCCTTTCGGGTAAAATTTTTAACTTTTGTATGTGTTAGACCACCCCCTATATCAACAATTAACTGAGAAAAAAGAACTGTAGGAACTACAATGGCTGGTTTATATCCAGCTATTAAAAGAATTGGTGAAAGGATGGTGCCGTAACACATGCCAAGCGATGTATCAACTAAAGCGGCAACAAATGCTATAACCAATATAGTAAATGTAAATAAGTCCAGCATTTTTCAAACCTTTGAAATTAGTATCGAGCCATCCTTAAATAAAATCCATCTCAATCTGTCTTTATCCTTTATAGATAATTTTTCAACAATAGCTTTGGGGACGGTGGTTCGCCTCCTCGTTCCTCTTATTGTAACAGATGTTTCGGTTATACATTCAACTTCATCCATATCAATTTTCATTTTATCACCTCATTGAAACAGTTCTACATTGAAAAGCAATATTTAATTTTGGCGTCAAACCAATAATATTTGGCGTCAAAATAATTTGTTGCTACATCAATAGTTGCCTTAGTCTATTCTCGGTAGATGCAGATTAGCCTTTCTCATATAAAAGGCTAACTATTTTTGGTA
>JAGGYX010000131.1 GCA_021162305.1 Thermoplasmata archaeon
ATGTTAAAGCTGCAAAAAAGTGCCAGGCTTTGAGTTGATTCTGCTGATTATCGCAATTCTATTTGCTTTTAGAAAGAGAAATTGAGCGTTTTTCATTTATCTCTCCTGCGATATTTTTTTGCATGGCTTCATTTACATCATTCTCATTGGCAAGAATCCACATTAATTTAACGAGAGCTACTTCAGGAAGCATGTCCTTGCCATCTATAACGCCTGCTTTTATTAACTTTCTACCTGTGGAATAAACATTCATATTGACGGTGCCATAAAAGCATTGCGTTGTCATCACTACTGGAATGCCATTTCTAATGCTCTTTTTTATGCTTCTCACGAGCTTTTCATTCACGTGCCCGAGACCGGTTCCAGCTATTACAATACCTTCTTTTCCATTAACAATATTTTCAAAATCCTCTTCTTTCATGCCGGGATAATAATAAACCAGTGCAACATTTTCGTTTAAATTCGTCTTGGCTATTGTCTTCCTGTCACTCTTTTTTTTATAATGTGATAGAAATTTTATGGTTTCATTTACCATTCCTATTGGTTCATCATTTACTGAAACAAAGGCATCTCTACGCGATGAATGCATTTTTCTTACCTTCGTAGCCCTATGTATAAAGCAACTTCCAGAAGAAATGCTTGAATGCATTGCAACAACAACTTCTCCGATGTCACTCAATGCCACTTTCACAGCCCCCATAAGGTTATCGAAGGCATCGCTACTCGGTCTATCAGATGAACGCTGACTGCCAACAAAAACAACGGGTCCACTTAAATTCTTCAACATGAATGCGAGGGCTGTGGCGCTATATGCCATCGTATCTGTTCCGTGCGAGATGACAATGCCTGCTTTGCCTTTATTTAATTCCTTTGCAGCGGCTCTTGCCATTCTCTTCCAGTCTCTCGGAGTGATGTTTTCACTCAATTTTTGAGATAGCACCTTTGCTTCAACATTGCAGATATCGAAAATTTCTGGGATGGCAGAAACAAGCTCCTCAGAAGTTGTGGCAGGATGAACAGCACCAGTCTCATAATCAACATAACTTGCTATTGTTCCTCCTGTTCCAATCAAAGCTATGGAGGGCTTTTTTTCATCATAGGGTATCTCCTTTCCAAGATTTTTATGCCTTTTTCCTTTCTTGATTATTCTTATTTTCGCATTTCTTCTATCGATTCCAATGTTGTATCCATTTTCGAGCTTTATCACTATGATGTTTTTTCCGCTGAAAGCATGGTGTGGCATCACTATGCCACGATATTTTTTCCCGTTTTTTTCCACTTCAACCAAATCATTTACTTCAACTTCAACCATTAAAAGTTATATATACTAAAAGTATATAAGCAATGCAGCCCCGTGGTGTAGTGGACAAGCATGCGGGACTTTGGAGGGAACCGCCAGCGGGTTCCTCTACTTCCCGCAACCTGAGGAAATCCCGCGACGGCAGTTCGAATCTGCCCGGGGCTATGTGCTCCCGTGGTGTAGCCCGGCCAATCATTTCGGCCTTTCGAGAACCCTTTCTCTCTAAGAAGGGGTTCGAAGAGAGCCGAAGACTCGGGTTCAAATGCATGACTTGCCTGCAAACGGCTTGCAAGCAAGCATGCCTGAAAATCCCGACGGGAGCACTTTTCTATTAATTCAGCCAAAAAATTTAAGTTCCTTTTGCCAATGTAGAAATGGGCAGGAAAGAAACATTTTTTGCCTCACCTGTTTCTTTCCTGTCCCCAAAACTTTTTGAAAATGCAAGAACAAATCCATGGACTTTCAACTCTTTTTCATATAAAAAGATTTAAAAAAGATAGAGAATTAAAAAGATATATGAAAAAAATCATCCAAGTAAAAATTTATAGAGGAGAAAAATATTATGTGGCAGAATGCATCGATTTACCTGTTGTTACCCAAGGAAAAACACTGGATGAGGTAGTAAAAAATATAAAAGAAGCTATTGAACTTCATTTGGAAGGAGAAAATTTGAAAGAATGGGATATCATGCCAGATTACTCGATTTTAGTAAATTTTGAAGTCCCTTCATATGTCAAAGCTTAAATTATTAAGTGGAAAGGAAATAATCAAAATATTTTCTAAATTTGGATTTGAAATGGTTTCTCAAAGAGGTAGCCATATAAAATTAAGAAGAGTTTTAGAAGATGGAACAAAACAAACTCTAACAATTCCAGTTCATGAGGAATTAGATAAAGGCACTATAAAAGCTATTTTTAGACAGGCTTTAAGATATATTCCAGAAGAAGAGCTAAGACCTTACTTTTATAAATGAAATTTTTAGCATCAGATAAACCTAATTATAAGATTTGATAAAAATCGAACTTGCAATATTTCAGATTTACGCAAATTCTTTAGCCAAGAATGGGAACGATTGAATGGAAGTTATGTGGTTAAAGAGCTATTAATGGGGCATTCCATAAAAAGAAGCATAGATTTACAGCATTATACATATTTAGATGAGAGCGATTTAAAGAAGATTTATGATAGAGTGTTTAGTGGGTGTGTGATAAATGAGTAAATAGAATACTCAATCATACCTTACCTTGCTTTAATAGGGCTAGCTCAACAGTTTCTCGTTATTTTAAGAATTCATCCAGGTGCATTCCAACCCAACCAGCAATTCCTTTTTCAAGATAATATGGGCAATCTATTTCTTCCCATGGGTCAAATTCCTTCCCATATCTCTCGCTTTTTGGTTCAATACATGTTTTTCCATTGAAGTTAAGGCAAAATTCACATTGAACCATATTTTATTAAATACATGGCTTATTTATCGTTTATATAGATTTATTTACCAAGAATAATTTTCTGGCTCTTTATTTATTATTTCTATAATCAAAGGTATTATTTCTTGGGCATCTTTCAGCTTTATATAGTCGGC
>JAGGYX010000214.1 GCA_021162305.1 Thermoplasmata archaeon
ATGCAAATCTATTCCAACGTACAGCATGTTCATCACCCTCATTTTATGGCTTGAGGGCTTATACGCCCTTCTCCTGCGGAGGGTTCACATGCTATCTAAAACCAGCAAATGCTTCTGTCCAATTTTGTACGCTTTCTATCGAATGCATTCCATGGAACGCATTCCAAAATTTTCTTATTCTCCATCCAACGTTTCCAAAAAATCTTTCAATAGCACTTCTTGGGCCAAATCTCACAATGGTATATCTCTCAAAACCCAATCTTTTTAAAGCCCATGGATACCATTTTCCTCTATCTATAAATACTCTGGGCATTTTTCCTTTACATACTCTCTTTACTCTTTTGAGGAAAGCCATTGCTTCGAAATAACTTCTTCCATATGAAACATATACTGCTATTATTTTTTCATTGCTAAACGAAGCTGCCCATATGAAAACCTTCATTCCATTTATCCTTATTTCTTTTTCATCTATTGCTATTCTTTTCCTTTTCTTTGCCTCGAGAGTTTGCTCGAATAATTTTCTCCCTTTCCTATACCATTTTCTCACTGCCTCATAACTCGCATTTACAAAAACAGCAGTTTTATTATAGCTCAATCCCGCACGATATAAAAGCATTCCCAATGCTCTTTGGGTATTGCTTTTTCTTTCTCTAACAAAAATTTTCTTTTCTTCTATCCATTTCACTATCCTTTTAATTATTCCCATCCCCCCTTCATGAGAATAATTAAGAGAAAGGAACTATAAAATTGTTCTTAAGTTGATGGTCTCGCTGCTCAGCAATAACAAAAAACAGATTAAAAAATGGTAAATCTGTTTTTCCCAAGTAGTACCAGCAAAAATTATCAATAAATTTCATATACAAAATATGAAGTATTCTGGAGAGGAAAACAAAATCGGGGGCATTGCTGGAGGGATTCGAGTAATATTATTGCTTTTAATTGCAATTTTGGCATATGGCATTGGATTGTTTCCAGCATTACTCTTTCCATATCTAATATTGAAATGGATTAATTTATCTGGTGTATCATTGATTTTAATATTTTCTATTCTTCTTGTACTGGATTACTTGCTCTTGATGTTTTCATTGCTTTTTTCCTCCGCCTTTTTCATAAATGTTTTCAAACTTAAATATGATAAAGAGGGAGAATATAGAAAAACACTTGATGACAAAATGGCTTTTAAATTTACAGCCTACTTTGCATTATATTATCCTGTATATAAACTCATAAATTTGTTTTCTCTCCCACCTATAAAATCCTTTTATCTCCGCCTCATTGGAGCAAAAATTGGTAAAAATGTTTTTCTTGCTGGCGAGGAATGGCTTGATCCATGCTTGCTTGAAATAGGAGATAATACCATGATTGGAGGAAGGGCAATGATTTTGGGACACATAGCAGAGGAAAAGCTGGTTTTGAAAAAAACGAAGATTGGAAAGAATTGTTTGATTGGAGGTGAAACATTCATAATGCCAGGCGTCGTCATAGAAGACAATGTTGTTTTAGGGGCAAAGAGTTTTGTTCCTAAGGGAATGAAACTTGAAAAAGGAAAGACATACGTTGGAATCCCAGCGAGAGAATTAAAATAAAAAATATTATAATGGAACATATTAACATGTGGGGAAATTAAAAGCTTTATGGGAACTTACGAGATTCGAGCATGGAATAATGTTTGCTCTTGCAATATTAATTGGGGTTCTGTTAACAGGGAGCATCGAGTATAACAAAGTTTTAATTTCAATGGGTGTAGCAATTCTAATTCAATCTTCTGCATTTTCTCTGAATGACTACTTCGATATGAAAATCGACATAAAAAACAAGAGATTTGACCGCCCTCTTGTAAGAGGAGATATTTCCCCTAAAACAGCAATTGCAATATTCGCCATTTTTTTACCAGCTGGCATAGCCTTAGCTTATATCATCAATACTGCATGTTTTCTCATTGCGTTTACAACAGCATTTCTCTCCATCCTATATGATGCTTTTCTAAAAAAAGTAAAGGTTGTTGGCAATATCTATATTGCATTTACAATGGCAATTCCATTTATTTTTGGTGGCGCCGCCATGAGTGGATGGGAAATAGAGAGCATGATTTATTTTGTTGCTCTTGTTGCCTTTCTTTCAGGCTGGGGAAGAGAGATAATGAAAGATGTTATGGATTTTGAGGGAGATATAAAAGAAAATGTGAAATCCATTCCTTTCTATATTGGAAAAAGAGGTGCAAATAGAATGGCGTCTTTTCTTTATGTTGCTGCTTCAATCATTGCATTGATTCCCTTCTTTTTCAGAATTGATGAGGCATATTTCCACAATTATGCATATCTTCTCCTTGTGATGCTAACTGATTTTATGCTTTTTTATATATCCATCAGAATATTCAATGACATAAGTTTGGAAACTTTGAAGAAGTGCAGGAGACTGAGCATATTTGCATTATTCATTGGTTTGATAGCTTTTCTTGTTGGGACATACAAAAAATTTTTCTTTTAAAATACATTCACAATTATGAAATGGATTTCAATAGCTGTAGCTTCCCTGCTTATTTTCTCTGCTTTGCCAGCTCTACCTCATGGAAATTCTGGCTATGACTTTTTAATAATAGCTCATCCCATGTTTCTGAAAGAATTGGAGAAATTTGTAGAATATAAGAAAAATCATGGAATAAAAACCAAATTGGTCAGCCTGAGCGATATATATGAAGGAAAATATTTCGAATGTCATGGAAGAGATGATGCTGAAAAAATAAAGTATTTTATAAAGGATGCATATGACAACTGGCATATAAGATATGTGATGCTTGTTGGCTCAGCAAAGCTTTTGCCAGTTCGCTATTCCTATTTAAATGACATAAGTTCAACATGGGAGTATGAAAGGCATTTCATAAGCGATCTGTATTATGCAGATATATATGGTGATGGCAAATTCTCTTCATGGGATACCAATGGCAATGGATATTATGGTGAATACAGGCATGAAATAAATGGAGTAAAATATTATGATACCGTCGATTTATATCCTGAGGTAGCTATAGGAAGGCTTGCATGTAGAAATGTTATTGAGCTAAAAAATGCAATAAACAAAATAATGGCATATGATGAAATGAAAAGCAACAAAATTCTTCTTGCTGGCGGTGATTCCTATCCAAATGACCCATGTGGAGATGTTCCTGAAGGAATATACCTTGAAAATAAAATAGCTGATGTAATGAGCAACTATGAGGCAATAAAACTATATCCTCCAGAAAATGCTGGCGAAATATCAAAATACATTAACGAGGGGGTCGCCATAGCCGTGCTCGAGGGCGCGGGTGCCCAGCATTTATGGGCTACTCATGCCTACGATAGCGAGAAATGGATATACTATTATGGATGGAATATAAGGCTGTTGAGAAATAGTGTATATCCGATAGTTGTAACATCTGGAGCCCGTCTTGCAAAATTTGATGAAAGGCATGAATGCTTCAACTGGATATGGGTTGCTTCTCAACATGGTGGTGTTGCAAGCTTGGGCTCTACAGGGCTGTGCTGGACAGGACATGGAAGAAATGTTAGCGAGTTTTATCTTGGTAATTTGCATGTTAGATTTTTCAAGGAATGCAGAAATAGCTCCCGCCTTGGAGATGCATGGAGAAATGCAATCATTTCATATCTTAATGCATTTAAATGGAAAGGAGAGGTCGAAAAAGCATTTCATATGAAAGCTGCTGAGGAATTCATCATTTTTGGTGACCCAACGTTGCCACTATACCATATTGAAAGCGTTAAAAGAGCAAGCACACTATATGTAGGCGGTTCAGGCGAAGGAAATTACAGCAGCATTGGTGATGCTGTCAACAATGCAAGTGATGGCGATACAATAATTGTTTTGGATGGAATATATAGAGAAAATGTGAGCGTGGATAAAAAACTAAATATAATTGGAAGAAATGCCACGCTAATTGGGTGCTTCAATATATTTGAAAAAGCAAAAATAGAGGGTTTCGAAATATATGGCAATAATTATTCCATAAAATGCAATGGTGATGATGCCACCATTCAAGAAAATTCCATCCATTCATATTATGGAATCATAGTAGAAAATTCATCATGTGTTAAGATGGATAACAATTATTTTGAATGCAAATACGGAGTTTATATGAAAAACTCCCCATATGCAAAATTCAATGAAAATATTTTCCATAATAACTGGTATGGGATATGGGCAGAAAATTGCAATTTTATGGAAGTCATGAATAACAATTTTTCTTCAAACAGATGGTACACTTTATGGCTTGA
>JAGGYX010000093.1 GCA_021162305.1 Thermoplasmata archaeon
CAAATATCGGCTGGATTCTGAGATATACTTCTTTTATGCTAATTGCTCTGCCATTTACTTTTTTAATACCTCAAGTTGGCAGAGGCATGAACAAGATTGAAAGAATGTCGCTTTTCAATGTAATCCCAAAAGTCGTTTACCTTTTGGGAGCGTTGATGCTTTTGAAAATCATTCAAATTGAACCTTTTCATTTCATTTTGCTAAATGTTTTCAGTACGATTATTGGTATTCTGGTTATTATGCACTCGTTCCATCCCCTGTTCAATAATATAAGAGAAAATTTGAAGGAAATATGGAAAAAGAACAAAGAATATGGATTTCATCTCTACTTAGGTCAGATTGCAGACCAGTCTACATACCAGTTAGATAGAATTTTTATCACTTATTTTGTTGACACAACACAATTAGGATTTTATTCTTTAGCAATGACGATTACGGCGCCAATGGTGGGACTTTCTCAAGCTTTATCTATGAGTTTATTTAAAGGATTTGTTGACATGGAAAGAATACCTAAAAAAGTTATTTATTATAATTTCTTATGGCTTGCGGCTTGTGTCGTAGGATTAACAATATTTGGGAGGTTCATCGTTGTTTTACTGTTCACAGAGAAGTTTTTACCAGTAGTTCCCTTAATATTCCCATTAGCATTGGCAAGTTTCTTCCAAGGAATGTATCAGCCTTATAATATGTTTTTAGGTGCAAAAGGAAAAGGGAAATGGATGAGGAACATCTCTATGACCCAATCAATATTCAACATAGTTGGAAATCTAATCTTTATTTACTATTGGGGTGCGATGGGTGCTGCAATTGCAAGTGCGATTGCGACTTTTATAGCGTATTCTAGTCACAAGTACTACTACCACAAATAGTCCTGATAATCTTAAAAATTACGAAATATTGCCGAATCAATACACCTTTATCCTTGCATAGCGGCGCTAGAACATCCTCTAAGATGATTTTTCCTTCTTTTGGATTTACTAATATCTGTTTCATGATTTTTCACCTCATATTTTCTAAATAATCTTTAATAACTTTAGAAATTACGAACCTATACTTCCCTCGTCTTGTTTTTGGAATCTCATCAACGAACTCATAACTTATCTGCATGTCATTACCTAATCTTTTCTTAAGTTCTTTGTCTAATATTTCAATATCTTTATTGGAAAAAGTAACATCTCTTACAATCTTCACTATTATTTTGCCGATTTCGTGCTGAATAATCTGACTTTCTCTTATACCAAAACTGTAATGAAAAGCCTCATCCAACCTCCCAACCAATCTACCATCTTTTGTTACTATAATATCATCAATTCTTCCTTCCACCGATCCTAATAAAGGTAAGTTCCTTCCACACTTACACTTCTTGTTTGAAAATGAAGCAATATCCCCCAATTCATATCGTATGAAAGGCATTGCATAATTCCATAAAGAGGTCCCCACAACTTTTCCACTTTCTCTAACAGAACAGATATTATTTTTATAATCCACAATTTCGATAATTCCCTCCTCAGTGATATGATAGTTTCCTTCAGGGCATTCTGCAGCAGATATAATCCCCTCATTTGATCCATACCAATCATAAATTTTACAGTCGAATGCCTCTTCTATCAATTTTCGTTGGTGTTCAAACAAAGTTTCAGAAGAAGTGAAAATGGCTTTTAAATTGAATTTGAATTTACTTCCTTGATTATCGATATATTTAGCCATAATATAAAGCATAGATGGAAAAGCCCAGATAGCTTCAGGATTAAATTTTTCTATAATAGATAAGTAATCGCCAACGTTCTCATATTTCAGATGAAAGGAGGAAAGATACATTGTGTTGCCTTCAACTCTATAAGGTATTTTTTGATTAGATCCAGTAAAGGTTTCGTACCTCATTATTACCCACTTTTTTCCATATCTATAGCCTGCCCAATTTCTATACCTCCAAACAGCAGCGCTGTGAACAAATGAACTTGTTCTGTCCTTGTAGAACTTTAATGGTTTGCCTGTTGTTCCCCCAGATTCAAATGCATAAGGCCCGTACTTACTTACATTCTTAGCTATCAACTCATTAAAATGTCTCCTTACGTCATCTTTTGTCAAAACAGGCAATAACTTCAAATCTTCTTTAGTCTGTATATCTTCGGGCTTCAAACCACGCTCATCAAAAATTCTTCTGTAATAAGGCACATTTTCGTAAGCATGCTTTATAATTATCTGCAACATCTTATTTTGTAGTTCTTCCAATTCTTCTGGAGGTAGCCATTGTGTTTTCATTAGCCATTTGTAATATTTAGCAAATTTCAGTCCATAAACATAAGGGAAAGGTATTTTTGAATGCACCCTTCTGATGACATTTTTTACAGGTTCGGGGCTCTTATGGTATATTTTTCTCAACATATTTCCTCACCTCAAATAACTCAACGCCCTCAACATCCATGCCTGTCCCCACCTTATATAAGGCGTTCTATCGACATAATTTTTGTAAATCCTATAATAAAAATATCCCTTCTTATCCTGCATATTTTCTATTGTCCACCTTACAACTTTCTCCGCCATGCTTAAATACCCTGGTTCAAAATCTGCTAACTCGCAAAACGTTATTATTGCCTGCGCACAACTATGGATATCAATTGGATAAATAGAGTCATGCCGTATCTTTGGCGTTCCGTCATCTAAAAATAGATTGTTGGCATAGAACTCTAATCCCTTTTGCAATTCGCTTTCATATTCAAATTCCCCTTTCAGCGCTCTTCTACTGATATTCAAGCATTCCAGAACAAAGCCAGTGTGATAATTATCAATATTATAAAGTAATTTATCAGGAGGCGCCCAGTAATACCATAAACCATCTTCATTTTGATAACTCACTGTAAAATTTATTGCTTTTACTCCCATA
>JAGGYX010000198.1 GCA_021162305.1 Thermoplasmata archaeon
AAATAAACCAATGCTTCAAAAAATGTTGCCCTATGGAAGTATTTTAAGAAATGTTTATCTTGAATTAAATAAAGGCAATGCTACCTATGGAAGACAAATTGGAACCTATCCTATTTTAATTTACCTCCCGTATAAAACAGAAATAAATAGATTTGTTGATGTAAAAGTTTATGATCATGGATTTAGGAGTGTGTCTGCGATTGAATTCCCTTTTAATATTAATAATGCAACTTATAGTCAGCTGAAGAATATTCCAAAGATTGGTAGCAAAAAAGCTGCAGAAATTATAAAAAAGAGACCAATAAAAAGCTTAGAGCAAATAGAAAATATAATTGGAAAAGATATGAAGAGATGGTTTGCTGTAAAATAATGATAAAACAACATTCTCAAAAGTTAAAAGAAAAACATGGTAAATGAGATTATGTTTATTCCATAGCTTATAAACATAATTCTCACATAGAGAAAATAATTTTAAATCTCAATCCCATTGTTCTACAACAGCAGTATGATAATTTATAAAAAAGTAAATATTTTAGTATTGTGAATATAAAAGATAAGGAAAGATTAGCAGAATCTAAATTCAAAGATTGGTTAAATGAAAATAAAATTCCTTTTTGGTATATTCATCAGGAGCCCGATACTTTTGCTATAGCATTCAAAAAAGATAAAGTTAAAAGACCCGACTTCATGATTTTGATTCCAAATATAGGCTTTATTCTAACTGATGTAGAATACAAGGAACCAGCAAGAAAATATGCTGAATTTCAGATAAATAGAGAGGAAACTCTAAAATATTGTAAGATGCAAGAGAAATACAGGCTTAATATATGGTATGTATTTTCCAACGAAAGAAACCATTTCAATATATGGTACTGGATACCTGTATTAAAAGTAAGAGAGACTGGAGAAGAATATGATGATTACTTTGCTGTTCCGATGGAAAATTTTGTTATAGTATCTAAAAATCAAGGAATGGACAGATTATTTGCAGAAATGTTGAAGTTCATTTAATTCTATTTATTTAAATCCAAATAATCCTTCAGATGTATACATTTCACCTTTACATAATCTTTCAATAGATCTTCCATTCCATTGATGTGACCCTCTCCAACAACTGCAACAATTTTATCATACTCTTCAATAATCCTGAGAAGATTTCTTACCATATATTCATTTCTCTCATCCACCAATATTTTTTTTAATTCTGGGAAATATTTTTCCATTTCTTCTATAATCCCATTATTCTCAAGCTTGTCCAACTCTTTTTCTATTTTCTTCTTAGACAAAAAGAGAGAAACGAAGGCTGAGAGAATTATTTTTAATTTATCTTTAAATTTTATTTTTCTCCATAATTTGTTTATTACAACATATGAATCCATATCAATGTAATATAATGGCATATCCTTTTCTTTTGCAAATTCTATGGCAGCTAACATTTCATTTCCTGCCATAACACCAAATTTTTTCGCCATCATTGCTTGGCTTAAAGAAAGTAGGGAATATATATTCAATCCTTTCTTTTTGACTGGATTTAATAATGCCTGTAGCCTCCGCCTATCAAGCTCGATGGCAATGGCCTGCGGCGCCTCCTGTGAAATGATGTTTTTTATTTTTGTTCCGATATCAAAAACGTGACCCACGCCTATTAAAACTATTTCTTTATCCATTCTACAAGCCTTTCTATACCTTCACCACTTTCCAAATTTATATATAATATTTCTGCCCCTGTCAATTTTTTTATCTCGTTTTCAATTTCTTCGTCTCTTTCTGTTATCACAATTATATCTGCAGTCTGAAATATTAGTGGAAATTTTGAAATGGTATTTTTATGTAATGGATTCACTATAACAATTTTTTTATTCATCAAATCTGCAAAAGAGCAGGTTAATGCGCCAATATGTTCCACAAATATATAGTCCATTTCATCCTCAATTTCACTAATAGCATTTTCTATCATTTCATCATTCAAACATTTATTTCCTGTGTTTATGCATATTGTTTTTATTCCATGTTTTTCAATTCTCTTGCAATCTTCATTTCCAACAAAATTTGCTATAATCGCAGCTAATTCATAATCCAATTTCATTTCATCAATAACCAATTCTAAAATGCTTGTTTTTCCACTTCCAGCACAGCCCATGATTTCAACTATTTTTGTTTTTCTATTTAAAATGGAATCAATCAAACCATGAGCATAATTGATGCAACCAAAAGATGTGAATAAATCTCCCTGCTCAAAATAATATTTAGCATCTTCATAATAACGAGTTGCCATATCTTTAATTCTTTTATTTTTTACCTTGGTTATATTTTTTTCAAACAGCTCAATATCTTTCTTAATTCTCTCTTCCATTCAGTCTCACCTCTCCTCCAGCTTTTTTGCATTTCCCCTCCACCATTTTCGCAATTCTTTCACTACATCTCACTCTCATTTTTATTTTTTTGCCACTTTCCATTTCTTTAACATCAGCCCTCTCATATATCCATGCTATTAATTCGTGATTATGGTTTGGAATATATATTTCCATTTCTACTTCGGATGGAAGAGTATCATAAATTTTTTCAATCAGCTCACCTATATTCTCTCTATTTTTTACAGAAATAGCAATGCATTCTTTGCCAGTCATCTCTTTAATCACATTTTTCTTTTTTTCCAGTTCTTTTTCTGATATCAAATCTATTTTATTCAAAGCAATTATTGTTTCAGGATGTTTTTCCATTTTCTTCAATTCTTTAATGGAAGTTATGGTTTTCTTTTTCAATTCTTCAATTTCATCACTTGCATCTATTAAAAGAATGACAACATCTGCAAGCTCTATTTCCTCCAAGGTTGAGTGAAATGCATCTATCAGCCAGTGGGGAAGGTCTTTTATGAATCCCACAGTATCGGTAAGCAGAACAGGCTTATATTTTTTGAAATCTTTTATTTTACTTGTTGTGGTAGAGAGGGTTGAGAAAAGACGCTCTTCAACCAGAACATTTTCTCCAGTGAGCAACTGCAACAGGCTGCTTTTTCCAGCATTTGTATATCCTGCAATTGACACCAAATAAAAACCTCTTTCTCTTCTGTCTTTCCTCCTTATTTTTCTTTCCATTTCAATTTTTGTTAGTTCTTCCTTTATCTTCTTCATTTGCTTCTTTATCATCTCATAATAGTCTGCCACCAGATATTCGCCGCCTGCGAGAAAACCAGGGCGTTCTTTTTCTTTTAATCGATGTATCAATTCTCTTACAAAGGGTTTTTCATATCTCAATTTAGCAAGCTTCACCTGAAGTTTTGCTTCCTTCCTGTTTGCTCTATCTGCGAATACTTCCAGAATGAGACGGATTCTGTCATATACCTTTATCTTTAGAAAATCTTCCAGATTATACCATTGCGAGGGTTTTAACTCATCATTAACGAAAGCAATTTCTATTTCATTTTCATCAACGAAATTTTTTATTTCTTTTAGCTTCCCTACCCCAATATAATATGGGGTGGTATTCTCTCTTTTCTGAATGAATGTTTGCACTATCTCAAATCCCAGAGAATTTGCCAGTGCAATAATTTCCTTTACATCATTATTTTTTGAAATTACTATTCCACGCACAATTTTATAGCATACATGCATATAAACTTTCCAGTGGAAATAAAGGGGGGTGGGTTAGAACTCGTGATTTAAATATTTTTTTGCCAAGTTTCTGTAAATTTCTGCATTTTTCTTAGCAATTTCTATAAGTTTCTCATCTTTTTTTATTATTCTTGCAGGAACGCCTGCGACCAAGCTATTAGGTGGTATTTTTGTGTCAGGTGGAACAATTGCATTGGCAGCTACTATGCTTCCTTTTCCAATATGGCTTCCGTCCAGGATTGTTGAATTTATTCCAATTATACAATCATCTTCTATAATGGCGCCATGTACAATTGCTCCATGCCCTATTGAAACATTTTTCCCGATTTTTATTTCCTGCTCGGATGAAACATGTAAAACACAGCAATCCTGCACGTTGCTTCCATCTCCAATCTCAATTCTATTTAAATCAGCTCTTATAACAGCATTTTCCCACACACTGCAATTTTTCCCAATCTTAACATTTCCTATAATTCTTGCACTTTTTGCTATATATGTGCCCTCTCCAATTTCCATAGAGGAAATATAATCGTGCTAAATAACTTTTTATTTAAAATTTGCATTTAATGTCATGCAATTGACTCAACTGAGGGGGAGGTTTCATAAAAGTATTAAGCCATTCACCTCTTTTCTTATACGACACGGCATTAATCCAAATGTGGTTACCTCTACCTCTCTTATCCTCATGGTGCCGACCTCCTATTTTTTAATAAAAGGTGAGGAAGAGCTTTTTATCTCTCTTTTCATTATCGTCGCCTTTCTCGACGCCCTCGACGGCGCTATCGCCGAGAACGAGGACGCAAAAACAAAATTTGGTGCTTTTTATGATGCTTTTGCCGATCGGATTGTTGAGGGAATGTTATATCTCTTTCTCGCAATTTCATATAATCATTTAATGGCTGTATGTTTTATCACTCTCATTCTTTCATATCTTGTCAGCTATTCTGCTGCATGGCATAAAGAATTGAAAAGCATTGGTGTTGGGAAAAGGGCTTATCGTCTTTTCATTTTTATAGTTGCATTCATTGTTCATCAACTTTTTTATGGTTTGATTTTGATTTCATTGCTTGCAGGAATAACGATTATACAAAGGCTGTATCATGTAACGAGAAATTATAAAGAATTATAAAGCATGGAAACTATTTCTTTAATGAGAGGTTCATTCATTACATTTGAAGGAATTGATGGCTCAGGAAAGACTACCATAATCAACATGCTTGCTAAAAAGTTAGAAAATGTTGTTGTCACAGCAGAACCAACTGATACATGGATTGGAAATAGTGTTAAAAAAGCCATTGAAGAAGGAAAAGACGCTATAACAATTGCTTTACTCTTCATGGCAGATAGAAATGAGCATATAAAAAAAATTAAAGAATGGCTGAGGCAAGGAAAAATTGTTTTATGTGATCGTTATCTCGATTCTACATATGCTTATCAAAAAGAAGCTTTGAAAAAAGTGATGAAGAATCCATCAAAATGGATTGAAGATGTGCAAAAACCATTCATTTTGAAGCCAGACTTAACAATCCTTTTTATTCTTCCTGTTGAGCAAGCTATAAAAAGAATTGCGAATAGAAAAAAAATCATTTATGAAAAAAAAGAATTTCTGGAAAAAGTTCAGGAGAACTATATTGAGCTGGCAAAAAAGGAAAAGAGATTTGTTATTATTGGTGCAAGCAGGGAAAAAGAAAAAGTTTTAAATGATTGTATGGAAGTGATATCTAAATTTCTATCTCTTCACCAGGATTTAAAATAACAACATTTGCTCCTCTTTCTTCTGCCATTTTTTTGAATTCGTTTGCATCCTGTTTTATCACATCCCATGTATTGTAATGCATTGGAATTGTTATTTTTGCGTTAATCCATTCAGCTGCCATAGCTGCCCGCCTTGCATCCATGGTATAGCGACCGCCGATTGGAAGAAGGGCAACATCTGGTTTATATAGCTCGCCGATGAGTTTCATATCTGAGAAAAGGCTGGTATCGCCAGCATGATAGACAGTTTTTCCAGATTTTATTATCAGCCCAGCTGGTGCAGCTCCACAAAATTTGAAGTCTGCAGAAGTAAAGCCAGATGAATGAAATGCTGGAACCATGATTATTTCTGTATTTCCGATTCTCACGCCGCCACCCATATTTATTGCTTCTCCCTCAATGCCATGTTTTGAGGCATATTCAACAATTTCATATATAGCAACCAATTTTGCCCTTCGTTCTTTACCAATTTTTATTGTATCTCCAAAATGGTCTCCATGAGCATGTGTTACAGCTATTATGTCCACATCTATGCTTTCTACACTTTCTGGACATACTGGATTTCCTGTAATGTATGGGTCTATTATTGTTTTATCATTTCCTTCTATTATAAAACATGAATGACCAAGCCATTTTATTTTCATGATTTGGAAATATAAAGAAAAATAAAAATTTTATTTATATCTTAAAAAGCCCGCAACTCCTCCAAGTTTATCAAGAATTTCATCATCTATGAATTCTATATGGGTGTCCATTCTCTCAGCAAGTTCAACAATTTCTTCTATTACATCAACACTCGTTGTTTTACTTCCACAATATGGGCATGTCTCAATGCTTCCAGCATCAAAAATCTGGCATTTCTCGCATTTCCATCCTTTTATTGCTAAGCCATCTTTAATCAAAACCATTTCCATTTGTCCATTTTTTATTGCTTTAATGGATTCCTCTATTCCACTGACAGCAAGTCCGTTTTTTAAAATTTCATCTACCAAGCTTTGAAGAATATATTTTTTCTCAATCATCTTTTCATCTTCTATTGCTTCTTCAGATTGAGAAATAACATCTCCCCCAAATTTTGCATCAAGTGTTGATATTATTTTTTCTTTAACATTTTTTGAAAGATAATCAAGAAGCCATTTTTTTGCTTCTCCAGGTCCAGCCAAAACAATATATCTAACATCCAATTTCTCCATATCTTCAGCCACTTTTTTCAAAAAATGTTTTATCTCCCCTTTTCTTATTCTCTGAAATCTTGCCTGTGACCACCCTCCTTTTTTATGCCTGTTAAGCACATGCTCGGCAATCCTCTTTTCGTAACCTATTTTTCCTCCAGAAATTTCATATATTCGTGCTCTGTTGCTGTTTAGCATAACAAGACCATATTCATCATAAAAATCAAGTAATTCTGCAATTGGCTTTATATAAGGTGAAGAGTCTACAACGAGTAAATTTTTTAGAGGTATATCAAGTTTATAATCTATAAATACGTTTTTAAGATAGGATGCAAATATAATCAATCCCTTTTGACCGCTTTCCATTCCTTCCTTTATATAATCATTTATCCAGTCCATTGTTTTTTCAAAATTTTCCCTCACCAATCCATCCTTTAGCACCGATTTACATGCTTTCGCTCTTTCTTCAATAAATTTTTTATCAAGTTTCTCAACATTTAGATATATGCTAATAAATGTATCTCTATTTTCTTCATCATACATGCTTGCAAGCTCTCGCATATCTATTTTGTATAAACTATCCAGCATATTATTAGAATAAAACACTATTTATTTTATTTTGCATGCCATTTTTTAATCTGAATATCATATCTTCTTATTATTCTTCTCAGAGCAGCATGGTCATGCTTGGCAAGAATTGTTATTGCCTTTCCAGCTTTACCCGCTCTTGCGGTCCTGCCTATTCTATGGATATAATCATCTGTATTTTTAGGCACATCATAGTTTAAAACATGCGTTATGTCTTTCACATCAAGTCCTCGAGATGCAACATCAGTGGCAATGAGAACTTTTATTTTTCCCTTTCGAAAAGAATTCATTATGCTATCTCTTCTGGCTTGGGTATGCCCGCCGTGAATGGAAGCCGCCCGCAGCCCCATTGAATTGAGTTTTTTTGCCACTCTGTCTGTTTTCACTCTTGTATTTGTAAAAATGAGACATTTTTCTGGCTCTTCTTTTTTTAGCAAATCTGCAATTTTATTTATTTTATTTTCTTCTTCGCTTTCAAGATAATATTGATTGAGCAATTTGGGATCAACCATTCTCTTTGTTAAAATTATTTCTGCGTTTTTCATGTAACGAGCAGCCAATCCTTTTATCTCAGGCGGAATTGTTGCAGAGAAAAGCATTGTTTGTCTTTCCTTAGGCATTTTTTTAATTATTCTTTCAACATCATCAATGAAACCCATGTCCAGCATTCTGTCTGCTTCATCTATGACAAGCATTTTAACCAGAGATAAGTTAATGGTTCCTCTCCTTATATGGTCAAGCATTCTTCCAGGTGTGGCAACAACAATGGCTGCATAACGAAGCATCTTTATTTGCGGAACAATAGGCACACCACCATGTATGTTTGCTATGTTGCATTCACAAATTTTTTTGATTTCATTTTCAATCTGATTTGCAAGCTCTCTTGTGGGAGTTAATATTACTGCTTCTATTCCATTTCCATTGATATTTTCAACTATTGGAATTGAAAAAGCAAGCGTTTTCCCAGAACCTGTTTCAGATTGAGCAATAATGTCTTTTCCAGTTCTTATCAAAGGGATGGAGAGCCTTTGTATCTCTGTTGCATCTTTTATATTTTCCTTCTCAAGAATATTTATAATATCCATACCCACATTCATTTCTCTAAATTCCATTTTTAACACCAAGAAAAGAAACCTTTTCTTACATGAAAAGGAAAGGTAGTATATAAATGATGGCTATTTTCAATAACTTTGGGAGGAAAAGTTTGACCCCTTTTATAATAAGAAAGAGGACGCTTTTAATAAAGCTAAAACAAGTTTTCTTGTTGTTAAGCCTTTTAGTTTCGATAATCTATAGCCATTTAAACAGTTACAGAATTAATAAACATAGTGCAGGGGGCGAGATTTGAACTCGCGAACCCCTACGGGACAGGCCCCTCAAGCCATTACAAAATATCTAAAGAAATCTTAGAAAAATATATTTCATTAAGAGAAATAGAAGGGAAAAGCAAGACATGGATCAAAAGAATAGAGAGATGGCTTACAGAATATCTTAATTATGTTAGATGGGATATTGATGAAAAAAGAACCATTAACTTTCTTAAATTAAAGAAAAAGAAGTACCACATTGAAACTTACCGAAAGATGACCTTTCAGATAAGGAAATTCCTCTGCTATTTAAATATTCCATGGGCTAATGATATCAAACTTCCTCCAGAACCAGACTATACACCAAAGAGAATAACCAGAGAAGCTATAAGAAAAGCCATTGAATATTTTAGAAATCATCGCTATTTTCCCCAGATAAAAGCCTTAATTTTATTAGGAGCTTCTTCGGGTTTAAGAGCAGAAGAGATATATCAGTTAGAACCAAGAAATATAGATTTAGAGAAGAGGATGGTTTATGTTATTCATGATCCAGAAAATGGCAAGACAACAAAAACAGGTAAAAGCAGAATAACCTTCTTTAATGAAGAAGCTCAAGAGGCAATGAAAGAATATTTCCAATTCTTTGATAGAAGTGGCTTAAAGAAATTATTTGGCAAGACCCACTTAGAAGAATTATTTAAAGATGCTCCAATAAGAGTAAAGGATCTAAGAAAATTCTTTAGCCAAGAATGGGAGTGTTTAAATGGAAGCTATGCAGTCAAAGAACTGCTTTTAGGTCATAGCACAAAGGGAAAAGTGGATTTACAGCATTACACCTATTTATCCCCAGAAGATTTAAAGAAAATATATGATAAAGTAGGCATCAAAATACTAAATTAAAGGAAATATATGCCTAATATATCCAAATAGAAGGCAAAATGCCTTTATTTTTAAAATGTAAAGTCATAAAAGCCTTTAAATGAATGAGATTCGCTCGCCCTTCGGGCTCGCTCAACAACAAATGAGTGAAAAGAATATAGTCTATTAGATTCTCGAGGTTGCACAAGCAAAAGCTAACAGCTATCGAATGATTCGAACGGAAGATACTTATGTAAAGTAAAATATTAATATTGTCGATAATATTGTTTTCTGGCATGAACGAGCTTGAATTAAAGAGAAAAATAGAAGTTATATTTTTCGATGAAAAAGATAAGGCTGGTAAAGGGATTGACGATAAGAAAATTTTTGAAGACAAAGGCAAAGAGATTTTTCATGGTTACATCGACAATATACTAAAGCCACAATACATGCGTATAGG
>JAGGYX010000012.1 GCA_021162305.1 Thermoplasmata archaeon
TAATTTTCATTGCCATTTTTGCAATATTTACATTTTCCACATGAGTAGTTAAGCCATGATATTCCAACTCTGTTGCCAATATCAAATTTTTTAACATGGCTTCCAGTTTTTTCAACAATTCCAACTATTTCATGCCCTAAAATGATTGGTTTCTTATGCAATGGTATGTCTCCTTCTGCAATATGCAAATCTGTTCTGCATATCCCGCAATACTCAACCCTTACCAAAATTTCATTTTCCTTTGGCTCTGGTTTTGCTATATCTACAATTTTTAATGGCTCCTCCTCTATTGGCTTTTGCTCCTCTAAAATCCATGCTTTCATCATATCACCTCTATCTCATATCTTCGCCTAACTTCATCAAAGTTCTCCCGCAACATTTTCATCGCTTCTGGCAAGCTTTGCATGATGTCACGAGCTGTTATTCCATCTTCACCTTTTTCCATTGCAGCAATATCTCCAGCAAAACCATGAACAAAAACGCCCATTCGAGCTGCATCCTCAATAGAGAAGCCTATACCGTGCATGGCAGCAATAACACCTGCAAGAACATCGCCGCTGCCTGCCGTTGCCATACCTGAGTTGCCTGTCATGTTTATGTATATTTTTCCATCTGGATAGCCTATGAGACTATGAGCTCCCTTTAGCACAATTATTGAATTCAATTCTTTTGTTGCAGTCCTTAAAATTTCTATTTTGTTTTCAAGGATTTCGGAAATGCTTTTTCCTGTAAGGCGTGACATCTCGCCTGGGTGAGGTGTCATTATTGTAACATTTTTCCTTTTTATAATACAGTTTTTTTCTTCCGCAACCGCTGTTATTCCATCTCCATCTATGATGACTGGCTTATCCACTTTTTCTACAATCCTACGCACAAGCTCTTTTGTTTCCTCATTTGTTGAAAGACCGCAGCCAACAACAAGTATATCGCTTTTGCTCGCAAGCTCCAGCAATTCCTCCTCACTTTTTAATGCCATGGAGCCATCTTTCTCTTCCATTGGCACAAAAACCAGCTCACTTCCTCCAGCCCCCAAAAATGGAATTATTGAAGAAGGAGCAGCTAAGCGGGCGTAGCCGCCGCCAGCTTTAAGAAAAGACATTGCTGCAAAATATGGCGCACCATAGTAGCGGAAAGCTCCAGCTATGAACAAAACATCGCCGAAAGTGCTTTTATGTCCATGTTTTAGGCGAGAAGGCAATGGTAAAGGTTCATTTGTCTCTATTTTTATGTGGTTGTATATTGAAGGAGGAAACGAAATATGGCTTACATATAGCTTACCGCAATGCTCGTAGCCAGGATAAAAAACATTTCCTATTTTTGGAAGACCAAATGTAACAGTCCAGTCTGCTTTTATCGCTACCCCCATAACTTTTCCATTATTTCCATTTATGCCTGAAGGAATGTCAATGCTAAAAACTTTTTTTGCATGTTCGTTTATTACATCTATAATTTCTTTATACAATCCTTCAACATTTCTCGAAATTCCTGTTCCAAGCATAGCATCTATGATAACATCTGCTTCTTCAATGTCTTTAATTAACTCCTCATTAACAACAGCTTTTTTAATATCGATGGCAATGCTTTTAACAATATTGTAGTTCATCAAAGCTGCTCCTTTATATTTTGATGGTTCACTCAGCAAATAAATTTTGACGATGCCATTCATTGAATGAAGTTTTCGAGCAAGCGTTAAGCCATCTCCTCCATTATTGCCAGAGCCAGCAAAAACAACAAATTTTTTTCCTTCTATTCCGACTTCCTTGAGTAAAACAAGATAGCAGGCATGAGCGGCATTTTCCATGAGCAATTCATCTTTTATTCCATGCTCGATAGCCTTTTTATCCAATGCATGCATTTCCTCAATACTTGACACTTTCATATTGGTTAATAAAAAATGGAGAAATAAATTTTGGGTTTATGCTCTACTTTAGCCGATGTAACAGCTGTCGAGCCATCATATATGGTAAAGATAAAGTGGGCTGATGCTAAATATTTTTACCTCATTTCTCCAATTAGTTATTAGAGAAGTTGTTATTGTTTCTTATTCTCCGTATCCTGGAATGAAACCAAGGCTTGCTATGGTTCTTGTTTCTTCAGCCATTCGTCCGTCTTTACAATGTGCGACAACGGTCAAGTTGTGCCAACTTGCTCCAAATGGAGCCATCCAGAAACACCTGTATGGTGGAAAGTAATCAGAACGAAACAGATTTTCGTCAACATAAAAGTCAACTCTTTCTATTCCAGCACTACATTCTGCTCGAGCACTGAAGAACACTGATCCTATAATAATTGTAAAATGTTTATCGGGCTCATAATCGGAAGGAAATGGCATAATTGGAAAACCAAAAAGATAGGCATAGCGATCTTCTGGGGATATTAATTCAAAAGAAAATTCTTCTGGAGCATGAAGATAAAGTGTAAGAGATGGCGAATATATAGCAACATAATCTGGAATATCTTCGGGTGGATCAACGATAAGATTTATATTCACGAAATGGGCTGGTTTACCACACACCGGGCATACAGTGCAAGGTGGTGGTATATTATTTGGGTTTTTCCAGTTTGTAAATAAACGAAACTGTAATGCCTTTATCCCATTCGGGATTGGTAGTGGAACTAGGGCAAAATTTTTAACTGACCCAAACCACCATGGTGGAATTACTCTCGGCCAATTTATCAATCCTCCTACAACATTTACAGCATTACATGGACATGGTGCAACATTAATACGATTTAAGGTTAGTTGCGGTCCGCCGAAAATAAGATGACTGTATCGTATGTCCCACCATCCCGGACAATTATTTTTACTAACTTCTGCATGATAGTTATCCTTGCCATTTGCACCAATAATCTTCATGCTGTTACCAAATGCGATTACTGCCATATTCTTTAAAATTATTGGGTCTGGGTGTTGTCCGAATGGGATAAAATCAGTTATTAGCCAGTCTTCGGTTTCTCCGTAACTGAAACCATCACTTGATGCACTGCCATCCCATCCTCCAACATCTGAAAAGAGTTCTTCATCAATAGATTCTTCAGTAATCGTGATTCGTGCCCACACTGGCAATGAGTATTGATATGGAATATCAAATTCTCCTCCTATGAATCTAAGTGTTTGCCCAATCCATTCATCTGGCAAATTTATTTCTCTATTAACGATAATCCATTCATTTACTCCATCTTCATTTTTCCACTCACCGTCATGATTTAAATCAAGCAACACATTCACGAATGCATGTGCATCCTTCATCGTGAAGTAGAATATTATATATCCCTTATGCGTCGTGGCGTTAACTATAATTATTGGCTCACAATTATCCGTATCATGGTCTATGACTAAAGCATCGTTTTCTTTTGTAGGGGTTGAAGAACTGTTACCAAGCCAGCATTTGGATGTATCTGTGTGATAACAGCCCTTTCTTCCCATTACTCTTACATTTTTGCTATCATAAAAAGAAGGAAATTTTGCTACAACACCAGAATATGCAAATACATTACTGGGATTTTGTGAATCATCTGGAGCATCTCCATAATCACCAAGTGGACCCGTTATATTGCTTCGTACGATGCTCCCAACATAAATGCTATCAAGTAACATAAATACAAACAGAAGAAATACCGTAAAACTTTTCTTCATTTTTGCCTCCCTTTTTGACCCTCACGAGGTAGGGATCTTTTTAATTCCGCCTCGCCCGTTATATTGATAAAAGTTATCTTTTATCAAATTTAAATAAAATACAGTATATAAACTTTGGGTTGATGCTGATGCAGCCAGAGAATCAAGTTAATAAAATTGTTTGAAGAAAGAAATGTGATAGAAGGATGGTATAGTTTATCTAAAGCAAAATGAAAAATTCTGGAACACTCCTCTTTACAACATTCTTTCACACCATCAAAACATTCAAGCTTTATTCTTCCTTCCAGTTTGTTAATACAGCTCCAATTCCAAATACAATTATGGCAAAAGTTGCTATAACAACAGCGTTTAGCATTGCTGCATTGGCATCGTGATAAATCATCGCATTTCTTAAGCCTTCATTGACATAATACAAAGGTAAAATTTTGGCAATGGTTTGTAAAAAAGATGGCATGATTTCAAGAGGAAAGAAAGTGCCAGCCAAAAACATCATTGGAAATGTTATGGCAGAAGCTGCAGAATCAGCTGTTTCTTCTTCATTGACAAATCTTGCAATAATCATTCCTATGCCAGTAAATGCAAATGAAGCAGCAATTATTATAAGAACGGAAGTAAAATTAAAGCTCGCTTTTAAATGAAAAACTGCTATTCCAACAGCAAGTATAACAATTGCTGAGAAAAAGTTTATGAGCAATTGATAAACCATTTTTGCAAAAATCCACTCCCCCCTTTTAAAAGAAGTTGTCAGCAACTTTTTCAGCAATCCTCTTTTACGATATTTCACATATACTTCTATGCTTCCATATATGGCAGAGGTCATTACAGTCATTCCTATTATGCCTGGAACAAAAAAGTCAATATATTCAAAACCTTTTGCCACAACTTCCTCAATTTTATATCCAACAATTACGCTCGCATTATTCATTTCCAAATTCATTTTGTCCACTATGCTTGAAATAAAGCTTATGATTACAGAATTTGTTTGGTGTTGGGATGGGTCAATGTAGAGTGTAAAATTGCATTGCTGCCTGCTGACTATCGCATTGTAGAAACCTTCTGGAATTCTCAAGACAGCATGTTCCTTTGCATATTCCTGCACGTTGGCATCCTTCCCAATTATTTTTACCTTTACAGCACTTATATTTTCCATTGCATCTATGAAAGCCTGGGAGGCAAAAGAATCATCCATGTCCTGAATATATATTGTATAACCATCATTCCCTCCTGAAAATATTTCTCCAAATAATAATATTAGCAATACAGGAAATGCAAATGTCCAAAATACAGAGCCTTTGTTTCTATACCAGTTTTTAATGCTCGCCTTTATTTCCCATGCAATGCCTTTTATTCTCATCCCAATCCTTCTCCAGTCAACTTAAGAAAAACATCTTCAAGATTGGCTCTTTTTATCTCTATTTTTTCGTATTTTTCCTGTAGCTCACCTATTATCCTCACTACTTCTTTTTCATCTCTTGCCTTAAATTCCTTTTTCCCGTCCACCGTTTCAACTATTATCCTTGCTCCACTTCCATATTTTTCTATAAGCCTGTAGGGTTCATCCATTGCAACTATTTTTCCTCGATGCATTATTGCAACTTTATCTGCGAGATATTCTGCCTCCTCCATATAATGTGTTGTTAAAAAAATTGTCTTGCCTTTTTCTTTCATTTCCATTATAACATTCCATATATTCCTTCTTGCCTTTGGGTCTAAGCCTGTTGTTGGCTCATCCAAAAAAATAAGGCTTGGGTCATTTACTAAAGCCATTGCAACTCCAAGCAATCTTTTTTGCCCACCTGAAAGATTTTTATACAACTCTTTTTCTTTCTCTTTCAATCCCACCATTTCTATTAGCTCATCTATATCAATGCTCTTCCTATAAAAACTCGCAAAATACTCGAGTGTTTCTTTTACATTAAGCCTTTCCATAGATTGAAATTCCTGAGGTAAAATCCCCATTTTTTCTTTTATTTCATCATTCAAATTTTTCCCAAATATTTTTACCTCTCCTTTATCAGCATTTCTTATTCCTTCTATTATTTCAACAGTCGTCGTTTTCCCAGCCCCATTTGGACCAAGTAACGAAAAAATTTCTCCTTCTTCAACAAAGAATGTTACATTATCAACAGCAATAATATTTCCATAAACTTTTGTTAAATTTTTTACTTCTATTGCTTTCATTTCTCATATACCCATGATTCATCAATTATTTCATAATCAATGATTTCATCTTCACTGAACCACAATTTTATTTCCTTTTCCGCTGTTTCCTTGGCATCGCTTGCATGTATGATATTTCGCCCTATATGCTGCGCAAAATCGCCTCTTATTGTGCCAGGCATTGCTTTTTGCGGGTCTGTGGCGCCAACAAGAGTGCGGACTCTTTCAATGGCATTCATGCCTTCTATGACCATCGCTACCACAGGACCAGAAGTAATATATTTTATCAAGCCATCATAAAATGGCTTTCCCTTATGGACTTCATAATGCTTCTCCGCCAGCTCTTTTGAAACATGCAAAAATTTCATGGCAACAATTTTTAAACCGGATTGTTCAAGCCTTTCTATAACCTTTCCAATGAGGCGACGCTGCACACCATCTGGCTTTATCATGACAAATGTTCTTTCCATTTTATCGCCTGTAGTATGCTGTCCATCTCACCTTTTTCGGGTCTCTTTTTAACTCAAGCATGTTTTTGCGACACTTGCTGGAGCAGAAATAAAGTATGCTTCCATCTTTCTTAACATACATCATGCCTGTGCCTGGCTCTATTTCCTTCCCGCAAAATGAGCACTTCACCATTATTTCACGCTCAACTTCTTGGCTTCCCTTTCAGCTTCTCTTAACATGAGTATGTCTCCAAGGCGAACAGGACCCATAACATTTCTTGTAAGCACTCTGTTCTTATCCTTGCCCTCGAGAATCTTCACTCTAACCTGTATAACTTCGCCGCACATTCCTGTTCTTCCTATTATCGCCACAACTTCAGCTGGTATCCCTTCCATTTTAACCCTTTATTTCTCCAACCTTTTTAATAATTTCCTCTATCAAGCTCGCTGCCTCGCCCCCGTCAAGGATAGCGACGCTCGCAGCCGCCACCTGCAGGCCTGCCGCCCTGCCGAGCTCTTCTTTTGAAGGAACATAGGTGTAGGGCACGCCTTTTTCGTCGCAAAGATATGGCATATGAGCAAGTATTTCCTCTGGAGATACATCGGTAGCCATAACAACAAGCTTTGCTTCCTGTCTTTCAACGCTTTTTGTTACTTCATTTGTTCCCTTTCTAACTTTTCCGCTATCTCTTGCTTTTTCTATTGCTTCGTATGTCTTTTTCACCAAATCTTCCGGAACCTCAAATTTTACATATATTGGCATTTTTCTCGCCTCCTATCATAGGCAAAATGCAATAACAAAGCAATATATAAGCATGATGGTTGATATCAGTAGATGACCCGATTATTTTCTAAAGTCTTTTTCATATATTTTGGTGGATGGGATGCAGAAAATACATTTGGTTAATAAATTTACCAAATCTATTATTAGATATA
>JAGGYX010000030.1 GCA_021162305.1 Thermoplasmata archaeon
AAAATATCCTGTCTCATTTGTTGTTGTTTCATTCCAGTAATATGTTTCATCTGAATATATCTCTACATATGCTCCTTTAATTGGATTTCCATAGCTATCATAAACATATCCTTTCTTCCATGAATCATTTGGAAAAGACATGTGAAGGAAATATGTGACATGACCTTGTCCAACATCGGGGGCATAATCCCAATACCAGCTTTTATTCACATCTATGTTTGCTACCAGAATATCTATAGCATCGGGCATGTCTATGCCGGTGAGATTTATGCCGATTTCAAAATAATATGTTGAATTTTCTAAATCGATATATGAAAAATTTTGATAAAATTTCCATGCTTCGTTGCTCTCGCTCCATTTCCACAAAAAATCGCCTTCCCACCCAATAACGGCAACATAATCTGCGCCTATGTCTGCCATGTAGTACCATCCTGTTTCATTATTCAATCCTGTAGAAGCATTCTGGTCTGTGTCAAGAAAAATTCCAACGTCGATATAATTATGGGGGTCGCCATGCCATGGAGCATAGAAAATCACTTTGAAAAATAGAGTTGTTTCATTATTCCAAGCAAGAATTTCTTTTAAATCTATTGTGCAATTTGCTTCATTTCCATCTTTTAAAAGGAAGTGCCATTGGCTATCGATGTTTTTTGTTTCTACTCTAAAAGATATCAACATTATAAAAAATAGCACTAGCACCAATGCCTGCTTTACATATTTCATTTTATCATTTGTATATGACAGGAATTATTTATTTTTTTCTTCCTCTTATGGCATACAATGCCTTTTCGTCATTTTTGCATTCTTCTTTCATATTCATACACAAAAAATATTCGTGAACAATTTTGAAGTATTTTTCTGCCTCCTTTTCAATTTTTTTTATATTTCTATGCCTCAGGTTTTTTGAGATGTAGCCCTTCTTCTTTTGCCTTTCTTTAAAATATTTTGAATCTGTGTTAAGCAATAAAGCAATAAATTTTCCGTCTTTTTTCAAAACTCTATATGCTTCTTCTATCGCTTTTTTATAATCTTCAATAAATTCCAAGCTTGTTATGAAAATAATTGCATCGAATTTTTCATTGGCAAAAGGGAGCCATGCTGCGTCGCCTTTTATGGCAACAATTCTTTTCCTTGCAATTTCAAGCATTTCATCATCTTTTTCAATTCCTATAATCTTGATTTTGCCGATTTTTTCTGCCATGTTTTCAATTACTCCAGTTCCACATCCAATGCTTAAAACAGTTCCTTTTGCTTCTTTTGCAATATATTCTGCCTCTCTTTCCAAAGAAAATTTTCCAAAGCTGGTTTTATAAAAATCATCATACATCATTCCACCTTCTTCGGTTCTTTTAAAATATGTAGCTCTCCTTTTTTATATTTCTCAATTACCTCATCTATGCTCCCGCTTCCATAATAAATTTTTATATTGCCATCTTTCAATGCATGATATGCAATTTCTCCAATCTCTTTTGTTATAACCTCATTTATTCCTTCATCAATTAATTCTTTTGCAATGGCAAGTCCTGCTCTTATTTTCTTCCTTTTATATTTATTTTCCATTCTCTTAATTTCCTTCCATTTGCCTTCTTTGATTTCAAAAATTATGAAATTGCCTGCTCTTCCAAATTTGTTTGCTATCCTTCCATTTTCTACTGGAATGGCTATTTTCTTTTGCATGGCTTCATACGGTTCGATATGGGTTATGAAATCATCTATTCCTTCTATTTTCTTAACCTTCCTTTCAATTTCATCTGCAATTTCGTGAGCTGCATCAACGTTCATGTTTCCATCAAGCAAAAGTTTCACTTCTCCAAAAACAAATGGACCAGCTTTCCTCAATTTTAAGTCCTTGTAGCCCTTTATTCCGCTTTTTCCGATTATTTTCTCAACTTCCTTCTCCATTCCAACAGGACTTACATCCATTAAAGATGCAATGGAATCTTTCAAACTTAGTACTCCCGTCCTTAAAATCAGCAGAGCTATTCCCATGGTTACAATTCCTTCCACGTATTTTATAGAATAAAATTGCATTATTATGGCAAACATCACAACTATGGAAGAAATTGAATCCATTCTTCTTTCATTTGATGTAGCTATTAAAGAATGCATTCCAGTTTCTTTTCCAACATTTCCAATATACCATGCCATTAGATATGAAGCGATAGCAGAGAAAGCAGCTGTAATTGCCGCAATCCATGCCTCCTTTATTTTTTCAAATTCAAAAATTCTTATATAGCCTTCATAGAAGAATGAAATTGATATGGCAATGATGACAAAAGAAATGAAAAATGCAGCCACACTTTCCGCCTTGTAGTAGCCATATGGAAAACGCTGGCTGGGCAGGCGTCTCGCCATTTTTATGCCAATAAAAGCAACCACGAGAACAATGACATCCGTCAATGAATGCATGGCATCCGCCACAATAACAATGCTCCCTGTTATCCATCCAACAAAAAGCTTCAGGGCAGCAAGCAGCAGGGTGGCAAGAAGCATGTAGGCAACGCAAATGTAACCATGGCGAAGCTTTTCCTCTTTTTTCATATCCTTTCTCTTATTTCATAGGGTATTTTAATATGTTTCCATGTGAAAAGCTCGAAAAATTTTGCAGGTATCATGATAACACCTTTTATTTTTAAATTTGCCTCCCCATTCATCAACGCTTCCTTACCTGCCTGAGACAAATTTTTTACCGAAAATGTTGCATCAAATCCATATTTTTTCACTCCATTTTCAATAAAGAAATGGGGTTTTGCTCCTTCTCCAACAAATTCATCCTCAATATAGATTTTATAGCTTATATAATCAATCTCTATATCAAAATTCTTTGGATTTTTAAGGGTTAGTGAAAATCTCACCTCATATTCATCAAAGCTTACAGGATACGCTCCTTCAATTTTTTTATCCACAATGCTTATTGATTTAGCAGCATCATAAACAAAAATAAGATATGTTGCTACGCCAATGATTATTATGATTGTAACAAGAAGCTTAATCTTTCTCAATCTTTCTTTCCACATTTTCCCATATCTCCTTCATCAATGATGCAAGTTTTTCATCATATTCAACAACGCTTTTTCCATTTACTATGGCATGAGTAAATGCATTGTTATACGGTATTTTTCCAATTATTTCTGTTCCATTTTCATTGCAAAATTTTTCAATTTCTAAAGCTTTTTCCTCGTTTAAATCATATTTGTTTATACACACTACATATGGAATTTTAAAATGATTTGCAACATCCATGATACGTTTCATGTCATGTATGGCTGCCATCGTTGGCTCAACAACAATTACAACAATGCTTACTCCTGTAATAGAAGCAATAACAGGACATCCTATGCCTGCAGATGAATCAATTATTATTGTTTCATATCCATTTTCCTTCGCAACCTCCATTGCCTTTTGCCTTACAACAGAAACAAGCTTTCCAGATGTTTCCTCTCCTGCCTTTAACTCAGCATGAACAATCCACCCAAATCTGCTTTTTGATATATATACCTCGCCAGATTTTCTTTGCACCATCTCTATTGCATCAACAGGGCAAACATGCTCGCAAACGCCACACCCCTCGCATTTTTCTTCAATAATTTTTATTTCTTCTGTTATGGCATCAAATCTACAGGCATTATAGCATTCCATGCATTTTATGCATTTAGCATCGTCAACGTTTGCCAGATCCATTCCATAGAAATCATACTTTTCCTTTATTTCAGGCTTGAAAATGATAGGCAGATTTGATGCATCGACATCACAATCAGCAAATATTGCTTTAGCAAAACTTGCAAAGGCTGCTGCCAAACTTGTTTTCCCCACGCCTCCTTTACCGCTTGCTATTGCTATTTGCTTCATTTTTTATCTCCTCATATAATTGTAAAAATCTCTCCCTCCATCCATCCATTTTTGTTACAAATGCTATTCCTTTTGAATAATATCTTGCTATTTCTTCATCATGTGGAATCTTCATCAGTATTTTTATTCCCTCAACTTTACAAAATTTTTCAACACTTTCATCCCCTATTCCATATTTGTTTATTATAACGCCAAAAGGTATGCCAAACTTCCTTACAATGCTTACAGCGATTTTCAAATCATGCAATCCAAATGGCGTTGGCTCTGTAACAAGGATGACAAAATCTGAACCATGTATTGCTTCTATGGTGGGACATGCATTTCCAGGGGGGGCATCTATAATTGCATCATTACCCGCAAATTTCTTCACTTCCTTTATTACAGGGGTAGCCATTGCTTCGCCAATGTTCAGTAAACCCTGATACAATTCAATACCATTTTTTTCTCCATAGTATATTTCTCCTATTTTTCTTGGCACTTCTTCTATTGCATCATAACTGCAAACCATTTTGCATAGTCCGCATCCATGGCATAGCTCGGGAAAAAGCATTATGTCTTTTGGAAGCATAGCAAGAGCATTATAACGACATGCTTTGGCACAATCTCCGCATAAAGTGCATTTTTGTTTGTCTATGGAAGGAATCAAAACATTTGCATCTTTTACTTTTTTTAAATCAAATCTAAAGAAAATGTTAACATTTGGTTCTTCAACATCACAATCTAAA
>JAGGYX010000033.1 GCA_021162305.1 Thermoplasmata archaeon
GGGAATACTTGGAAGCATGGCAAGTATACTAAAATCAAGCTGATTTTTTCCTTATACTTACAAAAAGAATATCCCCTTCAGGAAGCCATGTTATATAACCATTTTCATATTCTCGAAGTCCCTTCATGTTTAATTTAATAATCTCGCCATTTATTTTTTCAATTGCTTCTGCTTCCATGGGCAAAAAAGAACATATTGAATAAATCAGATAACCATCATCATTTACAAGCTTCCATGCCTCTTTAACAATCTTTTCCTGCTTTTCTGGATAACTTCCCAAGCTTTCAATGTATTTCGCCTCTGGATTACGGCGAGCTGCCCCCACGCCAGTGCAGGGGGCATCGACAAGCACAGCATCGAAAAGATTGTCTTTACTGCTATCATCAAATATTTTTACATTTGCATCATATCTCAATGCTCTTCTCTTCAGGGTCTCTATTCTTTTTGAATCAATATCATGAGCGTATATGGCAGCGTTATTTTTGGTTAGAGATGCCATTGCAAGAGTTTTTCCTCCATTTCCAGCACAATAGTCGAGGATTTTTTTCCCATGCATTGTTGTTATCTTTGCAATAAGCTGACTTGCCTCGTCCTGAACATGAGCATATCCTTCTTTTACCAATCGCGAATATCTCGCTCTTGATTCTGTAAGCAATCCCGTTTCAACAGCCATTGATGGAAAACTTTTCATTCCTTCTTTTTCAAGCATTTTCATTGCCTCTTCTCTCGCTGCTTTATTGAAATTGATGCATAATGTTGTTTTTGCTTCTTTATTTAAATGAAATATAAAATCCTGCTTATCTTTTAAAAAATCTGCAAGAAAATTTGAAAATGAATATCTTATTGCCACATATTTTTCTTCTGGTATAGCCTTTTCCACCTTCTTTTCATTTATTTTGATTTCATTCATTGCAATCTTAACATAATTCTCAGCTGTTTTTTCGATTCCATAAAAATCCATCACAAAATCATACCATCTTTTCCATCTTACTACAGCATGAACTATTTTTGCGATTGCCTCCCTATCTTCAAAATTTAAGCCTGAATTTGGAAGCACATCACGCATGCATCTTGCCATGTTTCCTTTCCTGAGCCATTTCTTTACTATGGCTATAGCAATTCTTTGCATTTTAATCAGTAGTTCATAACTACCATTATTTAAATACGCTACATCTCTGCCATTTTTAATATTCTTCTTGCTTTCTTTTCTACAGGCAAATCAATCATTTTTCCATCTAAGGAAGCAACTCCAAGTCCCTTTTTCCTTGCTTCTTCAATAGCATTTATTATTTTTCTCGCTTCTTCAATTTCTTCCTGCGTCGGTTTAAAGCATTCATGTATGATTTCTACCTGGCTGGGATGAATTGCTCCCTTTCCATCAAAACCAAGTTCGACAATTCTCTTTGTTTCTTCTCTTAATCCTTCTTCGTCATCAACATTTGTATATACTGTATCCAAAGCTTGTATTCCAGCTGCTTTTGCAGCAAGCAATATGGAAAAGCGGGGGTATAACAAAGCCTCCCATGTTTTTTTTGCTCCTGTATCACGAGTATAATCTTCTGCTCCAAAAGCTATGGCAACAATTTTATCACTTGCCATTGCAATTTCTTTAGCATTTGCTATTCCTTTGGCTGTTTCAATTATAGGCATTAAATGAAAATCGACGCCTGCCTCCGCCATAATTCTTTCTACCACTTCTATATCTTCCTTTCCTTCTACTTTTGGAATACACAAGCCGTGGGGCATTCCATATGTAATCTGCTTTATGTCTTCCATTGCCATTTCTTTATTTATTCTAACCCATATCTCGCTTTTTCCAAAATCCAAGTATTTCAGAGCATTTTTTACAAGATAGCGAGCATCCAGTTTGTAGTCCAAAGCAACAGAATCTTCCAAGTCAAGAATTACAACATCGCTCCCATATATGGGTATGCTGTTCAGATAGCGTGGATTGTTGCCTGGCAGATATAAGCGTGTTCTCCTTGCCCTGTCCTTTCCTGTTTTTCCTCTCCTTGCCTTCTTATCTTCTATATCACTTCCCGTTGCTTTTGCAAGAGCTGCCTCAAGTCGAGCAATGATAACATAATCCAATGCTCCATTTTCTTCTATTTCAACTCTCGCCCTTATATCAAGCTCATCCAGTCTGCTTTGAACTATGGAAGCAATATGCTCATCAAAAAGGCTCGCCGATTTTCCTTTAACAACGATGTCCTCTCCTTTATCAACACATACAATGCAGTCGCGAGCATTTTCAGTTCCAGCACATGCCCTTTCAATTATCATTTTTACACCTCGCAATCTCAAAATCAATGAAATCACAATGATGAACTATAATGGCTTCCTTACATCTCTCTACTAACTCACCCTCTTTCGAATGAGCAGCAATAATATTCACAACCTTAACATCCAATCCTGCTTCCATAGCGAGTGCGGCGCCAATGGCAGGATGGCGGAGGTATTTGCCGAGCTGCGATTTCACAAATTTGCCATCCTTTTTTTGATACTCCAATAACTTCCCAACATCGTGTAGAATTGCACCTGCTATCAGGCTATCCAAATCAATGTCATCTCTTAATTTTCCTATTTCATATGCCATTTTCGCTACATTATTGACATGCTTTACATAGCTATATGCATTTTCAATGAGAAGTGTAAAAGGAATTTCATCCAAGCTTTTCCAGTTGCCTCTTTCCATCGCCATTTCAATGCATTTCTTTACCTTTCCTTTTATTTCCTCGTCTTTTATTTTATTTATCAAGGGAAATATATCCTCCAATTCCATGATGGAAAATACTGTCATTTTTATAAATTTATGGAATGCAATTTCTATATCTTATAATTCTCTTTTAAAAATGCTTTTAAAATTTTTAATATTCTCTCTGCCTTGGCAAAAGCCTCTTTCGCATCTTTTTCCGAATATTCTTCTTCTGGATTCCAGATTTCCTCACCAAATGGCTCTGGATACCGAGGTAAAATCCAATGAATTTCAAGAGATTCAATATCCGGTAGAATTTCAATAAGTTTTTCTTTCCATTTCTCGGCAAAATTTTCAATGACTTCTTTGAATATACCTGAGACAATATGCTGTCTTACAAATTTATTCTCCATAACTAAAAGAGCTTTTATTGCTTTTTCTGAACATTGCTGAGAATGGTAAATGGAATCTGGAAATTCTCCAGCGTCCAATAAAATTTTTGCACTTCTTAAATCTCCCTCTGCTCTCTTCAAAAATGCTTTAGCAAGTTTTATATTAGCTTTTCTATATTCCATCTCTTAGCACCCTCAATATATACTGGCTTAGTCAGTTTTATTACATCTCTTATATTGTCGAGATACCTATTCCAGAAATCATCTCTTTCATACAGGATTTTATATCCTGTGAGAATGCCATAAATCAATGGATTAATATTTTTTGTCGACAGTTCCTTAGGTTCTATAATAATAGGGGAAATTTTAAGATTATATCTAATCAAAATATCATGAATCTCCTTAGTTAGAAGTTTGTATCTTTCTATTCTTTTCTTGGGCAAGTTCTCTACAACAACCAATAAATCAACATCAGAATAAGAAGTGGCGGTTCCTCTTGCATGAGAACCAAATAACACCACCGATATTAAATCTTTTCCGAATCTTTCCTTGCATTTATCTACAAATTCATTTGTAATTTTTCGAATTTTTTTATTTAATTTTCTCATACTGATAAATAACCTCAACCGATTTAAAAGGTTTTTTCACTTCGCTAAGTAAGTCATGCAAATAC